>JAUYLM010000079.1 GCA_030698965.1 bacterium | reverse complement strand
CTTCTATAAACAGACGTGGGGGAGGGAATATTCTACGTGGGACTCAAGCATGTGGCCATAAAAGTTGTAGCTTCGTATACAGAAGATCAGATAATCACAACAAATCCAGCCCAGGTCATGGCTATCAAGCAGGCGAAAAAGGATCTGGATGTAAGCCAGGAAAAATAAAATGGATGAAGGGAGAAGGAAATCAAGAATAGGGTGGTTCTGGGGGACAATTTTAATTTCCCTGGCTGTAATCGCTGATATCATCGGACTTATCCCATTTTTAGAAAGCTTTTCCGGCAGTGCTTTCTGGGCAATTGCTGGGTTTATACTCTGGAAAAGAGGCTGCGGGCTTTTGAATTGGAAAAGGCTTGTAACAATGGCGCTCTCTCTAGCAATAGGGTGGATGCCGGCATTCCAAGCCCTCCCACAGCTTACAGGCGGTATCGCAATTATTATATTCCTCGTAGTCATGGAGGATAGAACCGGAGTATCTCTTACTAGCCCTTTATCCAAAGGCCAGAAAGTCCGCCTTCCAAATAGACCCGGACCATTAAATCGGGGCGGTGTCAGGGAACCGCGTCAGGAAGTATGATAAAATAATAAGGATGAAATCTCTTTTCAAATTATCAATCGTCACGCTCTTTATTTTTCTTCTTCCTCTTCTCTCGATTCATGCCCAGATCCCAAGTTCACTGGACGGAGTAGAGATATCCGCAAGCCCTGCTATTCCAAACCCCGGACAGGAAGTCAGAATCAGCCTGGAAAGCTACTCTACTGATCTGAACTCCGCCTCCATAACCTGGATCGTAAATGGAAAAAGCTATGCCAGTGGGACTGGGCTGTTATTTATTAATATTACAGCTCCTTCCATAGGCAAAGGAACCGATATAACCGCCTCAATCCGTACAACTGAAGGCAGGGAAGTGAGAAAGAGCGTATCCCTGAAGTCAGGATCAGTGGACATGATCTGGGAAAGCGACGGATACGTTCCTCCTTTCTATAAAGGCAAATCTTCCTTCGCTTATGAGAATGCGCTAAGAATAGTGGCTGTTCCACACTTATCTGCCAATGGTAATTCTGAAATTGACCCAAAGACCTTGGTATACAAATGGAAAAAGAATGACAAGGTTATTTTAGACCAGTCGGGCTACGGCCGTTACACTCTGCTTGTGAAAGAAGAAATACCTCGGCCGATTGATATTGAAGTCGAAGTTAGCACAAAAGATGGGAGCAGAAAAGCGGTGTCATCTATAAGGCTCGAGCCTGGAGATCCGTCCATCTCTTTCTATGAGGAGAGTCCTCTGTACGGAGTAATGTATAATAAATCCATAATCAACAGGGTGCGTCTGTCGAACCAAGAGATAACAATCCGAGCCGTGCCGTACACTTTCAGCCCTTCCACACTAGGATATCTCTGGAGCATTAATAACCTTGAAAGAAAAGATCTGTCCACAAATCAAAGCATTACGCTCAGGACGAAAGGGGATAGCGAGGGAAGCTCGAGTATCGCGCTTGAGATCAGAAGCGCGAAAAACATCCTGCAAGGCGCACGGAGTGCCGTCAGTGTTTCCTTCAGCAAAAGAAATGAGGATAACAGCGTGAAATTTTAATGAAAAAAATATTCTTTTACAGCTTAATACTGATACTGCTTGTTTCCGGATTTGCTCCAGCCCATGCCCAAGAAAAGTATACTTATACTCTTCTGGAGCCACTGCCGTGTATAGAGGGAACAGGGAATAATTGCGAGAAGGGAAAAGTCATAGATAAAATTAGCCTGGATGATTATATAGGATACGTTTTCAAATTTGCTCTTGCCTTGGCCGTATTCCTCGCGACAATAGTTATAATATGGGGAGGCTTTGAGTACATGTTTAGTGAAGCGCCATTCGTCAAGGTAAACGCCAAAGGAAGAATAAAAAATGCCATACTTGGACTCATCGGAGCGCTTGTTTCATTTCTCATTTTACAGACGATAGATCCCAGACTGGTGCAGATAAATACGAGCATACCTAAGATAAATATACAAATCAGTAAGGAAACGGAGAGTTTTCAAGCTCAGCTTAGTAAAGACTTAACAAGATTAACCCAAGAAAAAAAATATGAGATATATGAATCAACTATTGCAATTTCGGACTTACAAAAAACAAAAAAAGACCTTGATACCAGATTTGCGAGAGATGAAATTGACGAGGAGGAATATAATGTATCTGTAGGAAATATTAATAATGAAATAAAAAAGATCAAGGCAAGCCAGTATAATTTAATAGCTTCAGAAAATGGCCTGTACGGATTTAATAAGGCGTACAGTATTCTCAATAACCCTGATCCAGACAATCTCGAAAAGGGCACGTTGGAACAATATACAGCCAAACCAGTTCCAAATACTCTTGCAAATAGAAAATATCCAGTTAATTCACCCAATATAATACAGAACCAATATAATATAGAAATAAATAAGCTTTTAGCAGACACTGGCAATGGGGAGATGGCGCAGACATTAGGCAGACAGAGGGATTTCTATATAGAATTAATACAAGATGAAGTGGAGTTGACAGATAAAATAAAAACTCATGGGAAGTACATTTCAACAGGGGGCCAGGGAATTGGAATTACGGTCAATAATAAGCAATACTTTGAAACCAAATTAGAAGAATATGAAACAAATCTGACTGATTCACAAGCATATATAGATGCCGGAGTATCCAAGGAAATGTACGATAACGTCATTAAAGCCAGAATAAACATCATAAACCAAACTTTAAACCCACCTAAAAAAGAATAGAATATGCTCAAAAAAATACTCATCGCAACTGCAGTCATCATCCTTCTTGCCTCAGGCATATACTACTTTTTCTTCTACCAAAGCGAACCTGTTCCTTTGACGGATGAACCATCTGGGATACCCAACGTCGTATTCAATCCCATCAGCCGGTCTGGTGCGCCTGCCTCAAACCAGGAGGTGTCTTCCGCAAGCACCACAGAGCCCCAGGAATCTCTTGCACCTCTCAAGATTCCGGATCTGCGCCAACTCAGCACAACACCGATCGGGGGCTTCATGGCCAGCACTACCGCCAGCTCCACTGTCGCACGCTACATAGATAGGGGAGTGGGCCACGTCTACGAAGCACTCAGCACGGAAAACGAGATAAAAAGAATATCAAATACCACCATCCAGAAAATTTATGAGAGCTACTGGAACAAGAACCTCGATGCGATGATCCTGCGGTATATAAAGGAGGGTACCGGAGCGATAGTCAATTTTTATGCTGAGATTCGACCGCTAAAAACATCAACGACTACCAGCGAGGAGTCTCTGAATGAAATAAAGGGGAAATTCCTCTCTGCCGACATCAGGGAAATTGCCGTCTCTCCTAAAGGAGATCGTGTTTTTACCCTGAACAAAGAAGGGGAGGGGTTGGTTGGATATATTTCAGGATTTGATGAAAGCAAAAAGACAAAGATATTGACCACTCCTCTACTGCAGTTAAATGCTGACTGGCCGGAGGAAAATACAATTGTCCTGACGACAAAAGCATCGGCAGGAGCTTCCGGGTACCTTTATTTTTTTGATATAAAAAAATCTTCCTTGAAAAAGGTTCTTGGAAAAATTCCAGGATTTACCGCGAAGACGAGCTCCAATACCAAAAAAGTTATATTCTCTTCCGGTTCCAATAAAGTAAGCACTTCGCTTTATGACACTGCGGACAATTCGACACAAGAAGTAACATTTAGGACAATTGCTGATAAATGCGTGTGGAGCAGGATAAATATGAATGATATCTACTGCGCAGTCCCTACAGAGATTCCGGCAGGAGTATACCCCGATGATTGGTATAAAGGGAATATATCCTTTGTAGATCAGATCTGGTACTTGGATGCCGCCACCGGGCAGGTACGCATCTTGGCAAATCTCCTCGGTCTTTCAAACAGCCTTATAGATGCCGTAGATCTCACTTTGGATCCAAAAGAAAACTTCCTTTACTTTGTAAACAAAAGGGATCTGACTCTTTGGTCTCTGAAGCTGGATTAGAGAGGTTGATGCTTCTTTATATGCCTTCTGACCACGATCTCCTGTCCGAGGGTAAACAAACTTGAGACTGTCCAGTATAAGGCAACAACGGCGGAAATGTTATAGGAAATAAGAAAGACTATGATTGGAAATATGTATTTCATATTTCTGGTCATGTTCTGCGCCATATCCATCTGGCTTAGAGGGCCATTGCGAGGCGTAGAGTTGGCTGGAGTCATCGATGCCAAGGAATAATGCAGCTGGAAATACTGGGCAACGGCAGCTACGAAAGCCATGATAATACTTCTCGGACCAATGTCTATGATTCCAAGGAAATTCATATTGACGTTTGGAATATCTACAAAGCCATACAGAAGGGAGGCATTTACTACTGGCAGACCGGAATGTATGAAGATGGAGTAGAGAGCATAAATGATTGGCAGTTGAAGAAGGAGAACGAAGAAACTAGAGAATGGGCTGACCTTCTTCTCCTTGTAAAGGGCCATAACCTTCAGGGCATGGCCCTGACGGTCATCTTTCATTGTATTCTTTATATGATTGAGTTCAGGTTCCAGTTCTTTCATTCTAACCTGGGTTACAATGGCTTTTTTTGAAAGAGGGAAGAGGATAAGACGGATAATGATCGTGAAGAAGACGACCGCTACTCCGGCGTCAATCCATGGCAGTATATCCATCAGAAAAATAAGCCCATTGTACAACGGATTGAATATGAAGGTATTATAAAGAAAGGAGAACATACAGCTATTCTACTTCAAATGGCCCGATTTAACAAAAAAAGACTTGATATCTGATATTATTTCCTCCAAAGAGGCCTTGGCTGCTGGATTTTTGGCGATAACAACCCCATGAATACCATGTTTGATGGCTGGGTAGAATGAACTGATTGCAGAATAGGCCCTTCGGCGTATTTTGTTCCTTTCAACAGCCTTTTTGGCGACCTTTTTGGACACACTTACAGAAAAGCGACTAGGCCCGCCTTCTTTTATCAGCTTAAGAATAAAGAGTTGGGAGTGGGCAGACCTACCATTATCTATCGTTTTTTTGAATAAAGCAGTGGTCAGTCTTTTTGAGCTGGGAAGCATGTTAAACGGCTATTTTCTTTCTGCCTCGTGCTCGTCGGCGCTTGAGAACGTTTCTTCCTCCGCTAGACTTAGTTCTAACCAGAAATCCGTGTGTCTTAGCACGCTTTCTTTTCTTTGGTTTATATGTAAATGACATAGTGAGGATACTATATACCATAATCCACAAGTTATCAACATGATTATAAACTTTGCACAAGTTTGCTAATTTTTAAAGAAGTATATACTAAGAGTATTATTTTTTATCTTTACCACTTATCCTAAACCATGAATGATCATATAAAACTATGGGAAAGTGCGATGGTGGAAATAGAGCTTGCCGTCTCGGAAGCGAATTTTTCCACTTGGTTCAAGGGAAGCTTTATATTAAAACAAGAGGAGGGAACTATATATCTGGGGGTCCCAAACTCTTTTACCAGAGACTGGCTCTATAAAAAGTTCCATTCAGTCATACTCAGGACGCTGAGAAAAATGAACGATGAGATTCGCTCGCTTGAGTATGTCATAACAAAAGACGCTGAGAAGAAAAAGGCTGAGGAAAGGAGAAAAGTGCAGGCAGTGCCCACGATTTCTATGCCACTGCAGGATTTTTATGTAAATAAGGACGATAATCTAAACCCTAGATACGTTTTTGATAATTTTATAGTGGGGCCATTCAATGAACTTGCCCACGCCGCATCAAAAACAGTAGTCAAAACCCCAGGAACAGCCTATAATCCTTTATTTATCTATGGAAATACAGGGCATGGCAAGACACACCTTATTCAGGCCATAGGGAACCACATCAAAACAGAGCACCGACAGAAAAAGGTTTTCTATCTTACCTCTGAGAAGTTCGGTTCCGAATACTTCAACGCCCTGCAAAGCAACAAGGCTCAGCAATTCAAGGAAAAATACCGGAAATACGACGTTATCATCATGGACGATGTCCAATTTTTCTCGGGAAAAGACAAATTCCAGGAGGAATTCTTCTATCTTTTCAACACATTCCATGAGAGCAACCGCCAGCTGATCTTCTCTTGCGACAAGCATCCCAACTTTATTCCAGGACTCGAAGACCGCATAAAATCCAGGTTCAATGCAGGGATGATCATAGAGCTCCCAGCCCCTGACCACGAGTCGCGCATGGCAATCCTCAGGACAAAAAGCCTGGCTAGCAATGTGGTTTTGGAGGATCCTATTCTCGAATTCCTCGCATCAAGTATAGAAAGCAACGTTCGGGAATTGGAAGGTGTTGTAAATGCCATTGTATGCCAAACCCAGCTCAAAAACCGGCCCCTTTCTTTGCTTGAAGTGAAGAATCTAGTAAAAAACAGCACAAAACCCAAGAAAAATATATCCATCAAGGACGTTATCAAGCTCGTCTCGGATTTTTATAATGTAGACGAAGACAGCATATACGATAAAACCAGAAAAAAGGAGGTGGTGAAGCCGCGACAAGTCATAATGTATATTCTGCGTGAAGACCTGAGCGTGTCTTTTCCCTCTATTGGGGAAAAAATGGGTGGAAGGGACCACACCACCGTGATCCACTCTTATGAGAAGGTCAGAGGGGAGATAAAGACAAATCCGGTGCTGATGGAGGAGATATCCCAGATCAGGGCAATGCTGTAGATAGGTTGTGGAATAGGTGTGGGTAAAACATGAAGAAACCAAGGAAAAGGAGATGGTCTGGAAACAAACAGAAAGACGACAGGAGTTATGAAAAAATTATCAACAAAAAGAAAACCGCAAATAACCAGGCAGGGTAAGGCCGAAAAAAGTTATCACCATATCCACAGCACTAATAGTAATAATAAGTATTAATATAAATAATAATAAACATATGAGAATAGAATGTGCACAAGGAAAACTAAGGGAGGCGGTGGGTTTAGCGGAACGCATCTCAGGAAAACATATGACCCTTCCCGTTCTTTCCTGTCTTCTTTTGGAAGCGGAAAAAAATAACACACTTACCATAAGGGCGACGAACCTCGATCTCGGAATAGAAATATCCATTCCCGCCAAAGTTGAAGATCCCGGCGTCGTCGCTGTCCCCGGTCAGACACTAGCTTCTTTTGTGGGGAGCATTCCAGATGGCGACAGGGGAGTGAAAATTGAGCTTCAGCAGGGGAATGTTAGGGTGAGTGCTCCACGAAGCTCTGGGGTCATCAAGACGCTTCCACATGATGATTTTCCAACCCTTCCTCGCGTTGAAAATGGCAGCAATTTTTCGCTGAACGCATCTGATTTTGTTAGGGGGTTGAAGGCCGTCTGGTACAGCTCCTCTATATCCAGCATTAAGCCGGAACTTTCAAGTGTGTATGTGTATTGTGAGGATGAGTTTGTTGTTTTTGTTGCAACCGACTCTTTTAGGCTTGCTGAAAAAAAAGTAAAAATAAAAAAAAGTGGGGATTTTGGCATGATTCTTATTCCTCATAAAAACATACCTGAGATACTGAGGGTGCTGGAAAATGTTAGCGGAGAGGTGGCGGTAGAGCTTGATAAAAACCAAATATCCTTTAGTTACAATGGGGTTTACTTGGTTTCCCGCGTGGTAGACGGGGTTTTCCCTGATTACAAGCAGATTATTCCAAAGCAGAGCGTTACAGAAGCGGTTTTATTGAAGCATGATCTTGTTAATGCCCTAAAGATCTCGAATATTTTTTCTGACAAATTCAACCAGATAAATATAAAAATAATCCCGGAAGCAAAGGTATGCGAGATAAAGACAAAGAACAGTGATGTTGGGGAAAACCTAACTGCCCTTGATGCTGTGGTGACTGGCGAGGCGGTAGATATAAACTTTAACTATAAATATATAATAGACTGTTTCCAGTCCATCGATTCCGATAGTGTAAACCTTATTTTTAACGGCATGCACAAGCCCTTGGTAATCTCTCCTGTTTCGGATAATACTTTTCGGTATATTGTGATGCCTATGAACAGATAAAGCGAATGAAAAGTATCGAAGGATTTCTGGGTAAGTTTAGGGGCAGGGCCGCCACCCAGATTCAGAACCATATTTTAATAGTAGAAATAATAAAGAAGCATACAGGAGTCGAGCTTGAGATGAAAGATGTAAAAATTAGCTCCGGAGAACTGGTGATCCACGCCACCTCCGCTTTAAAAAACGAGATTTTTATTAAGAAAAATCTTATTCTGAAAGAAATTAGTCAAAAAATTCAGAAAATTCGCATAAGCGATATACGCTAATCGCTGATGATCAGGTCGATTGCAACCTCGCTTTTGTTGAACACACTGTCATAGACTATGGCTTTGATAATGTTCTTTCCCTGGATTACCCCGGCCTCCTGCGGGATAAAACTGAGAGTTTCTGGGTTCAGCTCATTTGTGTAGATGTATCTTCCGTTCACATACAATTCCGCTTTTTTAATAGGGTATTGTCCAGATACAACAAGGTTGATGTTTACTTTTGCCTGCGGGTTGACCCAAGTGTCCGACGCGGGAGAGGTGATGCTTACAGTCAGAGAACTGGATGAGGTATGTACGTCGTCCATAACCGTTGGAATATCAAATGAGCTGGCTTCAAGGAAGTTCGGGTTGCTCAATCTCCAGTTATTGAACCAGTTTCTAACACCGTATTCCCAATATTCGTATTGCGAATCCTCAGCTGGGTTTCTCGGACTAGGGCCGGTTGGATCATCCTTATTTACCCATTGAAGAATAGAGTGTACGCCATTCAGAATTATTTCCTGTTTCGTTTCCTGGGGTGTGTACTCCGTAGCCACTTTTTGGGATATTGTGTCTATGTTATAGGAAATTCCACCTCTCCATATCCCTCGAAGCACCGGCTTGGAATCTGGCGGTGGCGGTTCCGGCTTTTTGAAATAATCATTCGGAATGTATTCATTTATCTCAGACATGAACGCTCCCCAAAGAGGAGAAATTATAAGGCCAGCCACCTTCTTGCCCATGGAAGTGTTGTCATTTTTTCCGGCCCATGCCGCCACAGCAATGTTCGGTGTATATCCGGCAATCCAAACGTCCTTAAAATCATTTGTTGTTCCGGTCTTTATAGCAACTTGTTTGCCTCCCAGAGCCTCGCCTATGGGTACGAGGCTGGACATGCGCACTTTGGTATCAGATAGAATATCATTAATCTGGCGGGCAGCCTGAGGGAATATTGCCTGGCTCGGGAAATCCTTGGCTTCTTCTAAAATATTTCCATTGCTGTCCTCTACCTTCAGCACGGATCGGTATGGGTTCCGTATGCCGTCATTTGCGAACACACCATAAGCGCTCGTAAGCTCCAAAAGAGAGACTTCTCCTCCTCCGAGGACAAGAGTAAGTCCGTATCTATCCGGAGTTGTCAGGCTTGTTATGCCCATAGCCCGTGCTGTTGCAAGAGATTCTTTTATTCCGGACAAATAAAGGGCTTTGACCGCTGGTATGTTTCTGGAGTGTGCAAGCGCCTCCCTGATTGTAAGGGGTCCTTCATATAATCCATCATATTCTTCTGGAGAATAGCACGTCTTAGGATCCTGACCCGCTCTTTTTGGTTTGCCATCTACCGTACATTGCGTGGAAAATTCTGTAGGTACATCAAAGAGGACTGTTTCCGGAGTATAGCCTCTCATAAACGCAGTGGCGTATACAAAAGGCTTGAAAGTGGACCCAGGCTGGCGGTGAGCGGTGGAGACATTGAAATTTCCTTCAATTTCCTCGTCAAAGTAGTCTCTGGATCCGACCATCACCAGTATGTCCCCATTTTTTGGGTTGATGGCGATCATCGCCGTATTGCTCGCATTGAACTGGGAAGCCAGGGTTGGCGCGAATCTTCCTATCACCTCTTCCGCTTTTTCCTGCATCCTGTAATCAAGTGAAGTTGTCACTTTCAATCCACCTTCGTCAACCATTTCCTGTCCATATTTTTCTATAAGATATTCCCTGACATATATGGAAAAGTGCGGAGCTCTTATCCCAGATGTATTTTTTGCCAGGAACTCAACTTTTTCTTCTAGTGCAGATGCGTATTCTTCCTCGTTTATGTAGCCCTGTTCCTTCATTTTTTCTAATATCATTTTCTGCCTCGCATCAAGTTTGTCACGGTTTTTTCCATAAGGAGAATAAAAGGTCGGAGCCTGAGGAACGGCAGCCAGATAAGCGGATTCGGCTATAGTCACGTCTTTGGCGGATTTTCCGAAAAAGGCTTTGCTTGCTAGCTCAACTCCATAAATGGTTCCTCCGTACGGACTTTCATTGAGATATGTTTCAAATATCTCGTCTTTTGTAAGGACCTTCTCTATTTTTATGGCAAGAATCCACTCCTTGAGCTTCCTTGTAATGGTCTTGTCCTTGGTTAGTACTGAGTTTTTGATAACCTGCTGTGTGATGGTAGAACCTCCCTGAGTCAGTTCCCCTCCTTTTATGTCGGCAAGAAAGGCTCGAACTATGGAAGACGGCTGTATACCACGGTGATTGTAGAAATCATTATCCTCCACTGCTATGGTGGCGTGCTTTATATGCTCGGAAATTTCTGAAAAAGGAACAATCTTTCTTTTGGTGTCCCCATGGACGTCATAAAGCACAATTTCACCCGTGCGGTCGTAGATCTGGGTTGATTGAGCTACTTTGCGCGCCTCGAAAGCACTCAAATCAGGAATTTGAAGGGTAGAAAACCAAATAACCGTAATGCCCGTGCCAACAAGGAATAAGGATATGGCAAATAGGATAAGGGCTTTTATGTGTCTAATCCACCATGGTTTGCGGCGGGATCTATGGGTCGACATGGCGAAATTGTATCACACATGTTAAATATGTTAAATTATGACATGCTTGCCAATATCATGGCATATGGAACCTAATTACTCCTCCCACTTATCTTTAAAAGGATCGACTTCCTCGTCATCAAGAACCGCATCTTCGTCCAATTCATCCTCAGCCTCTTCTCCGGGAATAAGCTCAGGATCGACTACTTTGTCTTCGGTATCAATCTCAATTATTTTTTCCAAATCATCTCCGGGGCTGCTTATTTTTTTCTCCAATTCTTTTGTTTTTGGCATAATCTTTTTTGATTATTTTTTTACTTCATAGTTGTAACAAAATGTCGGTTTTTTTGCAAATACCTATTTCTGTGGAAAACTTTTACCTTCATGCGCAATGCACGTAAGTGCAACCGCGATGGCGTCGTATTCATCATCATGGGCTTTTTTATCCGGTAATTTGATCAGAAGCGGAATCATTTTTATGATCTGCGCCTTGTCGCTTGAGCCGTGGCCGGTAACAGCCACTTTTATTTGGAGTGGGGTATATTCAAAGACTGGCAAACCAGCTTTCACGGCTTCATACATAATCACACCGCGCGCCTCGCTGACCCTCATTGCCGTCTTCTGGTTTTTTGTTATAAACAGGGACTCTATGGCCAGAGAGTCAGGAGAATATTTTTTTATTATTTTAGATACCTTTTCTCCAACCTGAGAGAGCCTGGTATAAAAGGAATCCTTTGAAGACGTTTGAAAACATTCAGAAAAAATTAAAACTTCTTTATTTTTTCCCACCTTTTCTACGATTGAGATTCCCACCCTGTCATATCCCGGATCAATTCCTAAAATTCTCATGCTATTCTGCGTTAGTGAAGACATCCTGCACCTCGTCGTTTTCCTCAAGCTCCTCAACTAGTGCTTCTAGTGTCTGAATATCAGCATCTTCCAGTGGCATTGTGCTATTGGCTTTCCAGCCCTCGTGAGTTTTTGTAAATGCCCAAGTAGCGCTACCAACAGCGGCCAACTCTGTGCCATTCTTGGAGAGAATATGTTTTATCTCTTGTGCTGCCTTATTTCTATTATCCGTCAGAACTTCTATGAGCATGGCTATTCCTCCCGGACCGTATGTTTCATAGAGGATGTTTTCCATGGCAGAGCTGTTATCTGTCGTAGCTTTTTTGACCGCCCGGTCTATGGTGTCATTCGGCATGTTTTCTTTTTTGGCTTTTTCTATGGCTAGTGCCAGACCCGGGGATTTCAAGTTTCCTCCGGCTTTTTTGGCTTCTACGGTAATGAATCTTACAAGTTTACCGAATACTTTGCTCTTCTGCGCATCGTTCTTGGCTTTCTGGTGTTTTATTTTTGAAAATTT
>JAUYLM010000077.1 GCA_030698965.1 bacterium | reverse complement strand
GCTATACATCTGCAGCAGCTCCTGCGCGAAAATAGACGCTTCATCCCCTCCAGCTCCTGCGCGAACTTCCAATATGAGCTCGGCTGGATACTCCAACTCTTCCTTTTCAGAATCCAATATCGCCTGTATCTGATCCTCGATATTTTTCTTCTGTCCGGCAATAGAGGCTAGCTCAGCTTGCGCCATCTCTTTTATCGCGGGATCTTTCTCGCTCATAGCTAAAAGCTCAGCTTCTTCTTTCTGAAGCTTTTCGTACATATCTGCCAGGTAGGCGGTCTTATGGTTTTTCTTATGCTCTTCTAGATTCATCTAAGCCTTCTTTTTTGAAGTAGCTTTGGCCTGGCGGGTTTTGAACTTTTCTACTCGGCCGGCGCTGTCCAGGCTCTTTTCCTGGTTTGTATAGAAAGGATGCGACGCTGAGGAAATTTCCACATGAACGGCTGGGTACTCCTTTCCATCGGACCATTTTATCTTTTCTGAAGACTTGATAGTTGAGGAAATGAGAAACTGCGCTCCGCTGGAATTATCAACGAAGATCACTTGGCGGTATTCTTTTGGATGGATTTCTTTCTGCATAAATGTAATGTACAAAAGACTTTATCATATTCCCTGCAATGGGTCAATCATGGTTCTCTGGATCATATCCGCTTTGATCATGACCTGAGTTCCGTAGGATTTGACCCAAGCTGACTTGCTACATGAGCCTCCCGAAAAGTATTTGCAGGCCGCATTCTGCTCGGCCGTATAACTTCCATATTTTGCGCCATTATCCATTAGCAGGAGCGAGGCCGCGACGAAGGCGTGCTCGGGGTTCCATGGGTTGGGAGTGCTTACTCCCAAGGCTTTCTTTATACCGCTTATATAGAGTTTCCAGGTAGAGGGTATGAATTGCGCCGGACCCATGGCTCCTCCCCACCCGATGGACTGCGGGCATGATACGAGTGTCTTGGTGTAGTCCAGACTGAGGGATCTGGTAATATCCAGGAACGGAGGGATATCTCGAGTGGGATTCATGACATTTTTAAATACATTTCCGGACCTTACGCTAGCTCCGGCTCCGGTCTCTGTGTCCGTAACATAGCATGAACCGACCTGCTTCCCGAAAGTCGAATCATTCGAATCAAAGCTGGATTCCTGGGCGAATATTCCAAGGAGAAAAGCAGGACGGATGCCGGTTGCTTTGGAAGCCGCGTTGGCATATCTCAGCGCCAGTTCAAAGGGAATGGCCTTGGCATCTCTCAAAGAAAAGAGAGCGGCGCGTATCTCCGCCGCCCTGCGCTGTTTTTCAACCAGAACATTTGAGTAGGCCTTTTCATTCCCCTTGCTTATGGACAGAAGCTTGTTCTTTTTTGCCTGATTCGCGGCAATGCTCTTGCGTTCCTTGTCTATCACCGCCCGAGCATCGAGCTCCTGATTTCTCTTTTTGTCCAGAGTATTCTTTTCAACCTCAGTCTGTGATTTAGCGCTTCTTATCTCCCCGAATGTAAAGTACAGGGATGCCTGGACTGACTCGAAAGTATCCAGGTCAGAAAAAATTTCCGTGACACTCTCTCTAGCTAGCAGAATCTCCGGCAAAGTGATCGTGCCGACTTCATTAGTCTTGCGCATGATCTGCCCCAGGGACTCCCGCCCGCGCTCTATGCGGGACGAGAGATCCTCTATCGTCTGCTCCTTCTTTGTAATGTCCTTTCCAAGCCCCTCGATAAGCAGATTCTTTGCCCTTATATTCAGCTCCGCGGCTTTTATCTTCGTATTTAAAATTAGAATATCGCGCTTAAGAGAAGCGGATTGATTCTGGGCTTCATTCAGTATTTTCTTGGTTTCCTCCTGCTCCTTTTCAACCTGATCGAGCTCCGCCTGGAGGCGCGCCTCCCTTTGAGCGGTACTCTCCTGAGCACGCATAACACCAGGAAAAGAGAGTAAAACCACGACAAAGAAAAAGGCGCTTATAATAATCTTCATAGGCTCTATTATACCACTATTTCTTCTCTTCTTTCTTCGCCGCTCCAGTACCGACATTGTCTGGCGCCTGCGGCACCTCCTCGCCTTCCTTTGCTTCCTTGCCCTTCTTTTCAACTTCAATAGCAGACATGTCTATCGGCTTCACCTCTTCAACTTCTTCCTTAGCTTCAGCAATTGAGGCTATTATTTCTTCCGGATTCGCAATGAGAGTTACGCCTGCAGGAATTTTTATATCTTCAGCGGTGATCACGCTTGAAAGTTCCGTAAGAGAGGAGATATCCGCCTTTAGCTCATGAGGCAAGTCTTTCGGAGAAGCTTCGATTTCGAGTTCACGCATAACTTTGACTAGAATTCCGCCCTTATCCTTTACGGCAGGTGATACTCCTTCATAAACAAGCGGAACATGCACCCTGACTTTCTTTCCTTTTTCAATCACATAGAAATCGGCATGGCGCGGAGCACCCGTCAGCGGATGAACATCAACATCATGAATCAATGATTCGTGCTCATCATTCCCTTCCTTGAGGATGACAACGGAGGATTCCCCGGCCTGTTTGAAAGCTTTTATAAAATCCTTCATGGAAATCGTGATGGGAGTGGACTTTTCCTTGGGACCATAGAAAACAGCCGGAAGCTTGCCAGCTTTTCTCATGTCTTCTACAGAATCCTTTATATCTCTTTTCTCTGCGGTTAAGGTAATCATAGGAGGTTACTTTAATACATGTAGGCAAAAAAATCAATAGCTTACCTGATTTCTGGGGGTAACACCTTCTAAGGCATCTATAATATTTGAAGCAGAAATAATAGCCATATCGTGACGCGCCTCCTCAGTTCCAGAGGCTATATGAGGTGTCAGAACCACGTTTGGAAGCTCTGCAAGCCCTTTTGCCAAGTCCGGCTCAAATTCATAGACATCCAGCCCAGCCCCTTTTATAACACCATTCTGTAAAGCGCTGACAAGCGCTTTTTCATCCACCACAGGACCTCTGGAAGTATTGATGAGATAGGTCGAGGACTTCATCATCTTCAGGCGATCGGAGTTTATCAAATGCCTGGTAGAATCCAACAGAGGAACGTGCAGGGAAACGACATCGGCTATCTTCAGAACCTCATCCACAGTCGGATAAAAAACTGCCTGAAAATCTTTTTCCAAACTTTCATTTCTAACCACATCATAGTAGGCAATGTTCATATCAAAACCATGCTTTCCGCGATGCGCCACATCGGCGCCGATTTTCCCCGTTCCGATGATCCCCAGAGTTTTTCCGGCCAATTTGGTTCCATGCAGAAGCATGGGATCCCAACCTTTGTACTTTCCATTTCTCATATAGGAATCCCCCTCAACTATTCTGCATGATAAGGCAAGAATAAGCGCCCAAGTGTGCTCCGCTACCCTGTCCGCGCCTCCGCCAGGAGTATTTGTTACGTAAATATTTCTTTTTTTTGCCTCATCGAGACTGATATTATTGAAACCGATGGCATAGTTGGCGTATATTTTCACAGTCGGGGCCGAATCCATAACTTCGGCGTCTATCGTATCGGTCAAAAGAGTGAGCACCGCGTCATACTGCTTAGCCTTCAATGCATTTATCAGTTCTCCCTTCGTCAGAGGCCTGTCTTCAGGGCTTATATCTACTTCGTATCCCTTTTCTTTGAGTAGATTTATCCCAGTCTCAGGTATTTTTCTTGTTATAAAGACTTTTTTCATATTTTATTGAAAATTTTTAATTTCTCCTCGACGATTTTCTGCATGGCATTCCTTGCACCTTTTAAATATTTGTACGGTGACAATTCATCGGGATTTTCCTGCAATGATTTCATCAGGCCGGATCGATATGCCACTCTAAGCTCTGTATTGATATGGACAATGACGACCCCGGCATCTATGGCGCTCACGATATCCTCTTTTGAATTTCCGGAAGCCCCATGAAGGACGAGCGGCACGCCGGAGGACATGGAGATCTCCGCGATACGGGCAATATTCAAAGCGGGCTCTCCTCCTTTTACCATTCCGTGCACATTTCCAACAGCCGGAGCCAATAGATCTACCTTTGTACTTTCTACGAAGGTTTTTGCTTCTTCGGGAGTCGTCATTTTTCCAACTCCATCAGGAACGGAATCCAACAGCTTGGATGATTTTCCGATAAATCCTATCTCGCCTTCAAAAACAATACTTGGATTTTTTGATTTTGCGTATTCAAGGCATTTCTTAGTTATTTCGATGTTTTCTTCGAAAGAATGCTCAGTCCCATCATATATGACCATATCGAAACCGGCATCCACCGCTTCAACTACTTTTTCAAATGAATAGGTATGATCGGCGTTAAGAAAAACAGCCTGGCCCGTCCGCTCACGATAACTTTTTACAACCGCAACTATTTCCCGTGTACCTAAGAAATCCCTTTCTCCTTCAGACACTCCAATGATCACGGGAACATTCAGTTCTTTTGCGGCCATAACGACCGCAGAGAATCCTTCCATATTTGAAATATTGAAGTGTCCAATCGCCCTTCCAGCTGTTCGCGCCTCTCTTATGCACTCCGACAGATTTTTCATATTATTTTCCATGCTATAATTTTACCATATGTTTCAAAAATCTATAGACTTCCTGTCAATCGGCGATGTCACGACCGATGCTTTCATAAAGATAAAGGAGGCTAGCGTGCATTGCGCCGTCGATACGAACAGATGCGAGATATGCATGAGCTTCGGAGATAAAGTCCCCTTTGAATACGTTAAAGTCATCAAGGCCGTAGGAAATTCTTCCAATGCCGCCGTATGCGCCTCTCGTCTTGGCCTGAGATCCTCTTTTGTGACGAATATCGGAAATGATCAGAACGGCGCTGACTGCCTAGCAGAGTTAAAAAAAGAAAAAATAAATACCAGCTTCATCCGCAAGCATCATGGCATGCCTACGAACTATCATTTTGTGCTTTGGTATGATGTTGACCGGACTATTCTAGTGAATCATATTGAGTATGACTACAAATTTCCGAAAATTTCTCCGCCGAGTTGGATGTATTTGAGTTCATTGGCTTCCAACAGTTTGACATATCATAAGGAGATCGTGGAATATTTGAAAAATAATCAAAAAGTAAAGCTGGCCTTCCAGCCCGGAACATTCCAGATGAAGCTTGGAATAAGGCAGCTCAAGGAAATTTACGAGCGAACGGAAGTTTATGTTGTAAATGTAGAAGAAGCGCAGAGAATTCTGGCAACGGAATCGAGGGATATAAAAGAGCTGCTGGCAGAAATCCACGCGTACGGTCCAAAAATTGTCCTGATCACCGATGGTCCTAAGGGCGCATACATGCTCGATGGAGATCATTTCTATTTTATGCCTATTTATCCGGATCCAAAGCCCCCGCTGGAACGCACGGGTTGCGGTGATTCTTTCGCTTCGACTTTTGTTTCGGCTTTGCAAATGGGCAAGTCTCCTCTAGAAGCGCTAGTCTGGGCACCGGTCAATCCCATGTCAGTCATCCAGTATGTCGGAGCTCAGGAAGGACTCCTTTCTCTTGAGCAATTGCAGTGGTTTTTATCTAGAGCTCCGGAGGATTACAAGCCTAGGGAGATTTAATTCTTATTCCTCTTGACAATACGGTATTTAACTGCTATACTTAACTTGTTGAGGAAATGTAGTAATCAACCCTTGCATACCTTAGGTAAAGGTAATTAGTTCATCAAAGAAAGGAGTACCATTATGGCACTCTCACAAGAAAGAATCGGTCAGATCGCACTGCAGGCGCTTCAAAACAAAATGGAGCAAGATGGAATTCGCTTGAATCCAAAAGAACTCAAGCGTCAAATCCACAATGAAGCCAAGAGCCTTGGCATCCCAGCACACGAACTGGCTGAATTCGCCAAACTGATCTACAGGTCTGCCTTCGATAAAACGATTGCCGAACTTGAATCGATCAG
>JAUYLM010000076.1 GCA_030698965.1 bacterium | reverse complement strand
ACCCGCGCGTCTGATCCAGCCCCTCAGCGATGAAGTCGGCTGGATAGCCCTTTGCCTTTCCCAGAATTTTGGAGAAAGGACCGCGTTTGGGATTGAATTCCTCTTTTTCAAAGGGGTAGTGAACTTCGGCGAAAGGCATCGATCCGGATTCAAACCAGCAATCGAAAACTTCAGGAATGCGGATAAGCTTATCGCCTTCCGCAGAAGTCAATTCTATATCGTCGATAGACGGCCGATGAAAATCAAGCTCATATTCTTCATTGTGCGGCAATGGGGAAAAATTCAGGGCGAATGGTTTCCCATTTTCTATATAATGATCCCTTCTTCCCCTCAATTCTATCGTTCGCTTCCTGGTAAGCCCTTCCGTAACTGACATAAGCAGAAAAGACGGGGAGTCGTGGGTTATGATGAGGATATTTTTTCCCTCAAATTTCTTTTCCAAACCATAAAGGAAATCTCCCATGCGCTTTTTTATATCGGCATAGTTCTCGCCGCCCTCGGGAGTGATGTTGAAGCGATTGGCATGATCAAAAAATTTCACGAAGTCCGGAAAGGGCTTCCCATTCCATATTCCGGCGTTGAGTTCTCGTATGTCATCCTCAATATTTATCTTATCGGAAGGACATCCGATTCCTTTTGCCACTATCTCTGCGGTTTCCATGGTCCTCACGAATGGCGAAGAGAAAATCAGATCAATCTTTTTATCCTTCAGCCAAGACACGGCTTCATCTACCTGCTTTTTCCCTTTTGCCGTCAGATGGTGGGGATTCTCGGGCAGAGAGCTGACGACGCTGTTGGAATTATTTTCGGCTTCACCATGGCGCATGACATAATAAATATTCCTAGCTTTGCTATGCTTTTTCAATTCTTCAATGGACCCGAGCACCGTCGCTTCTCCGGTCTTAACATTTTTCCAGACAGGCAGGGGGGCGCCCCAGAAGCGCGATCTGGAAATAGCCCAGTCGCGCGCCCCTTCCAGCCAATTCCCAAATCTCCCCTCCCCGACTTCCGGAGGAATCCACTTAACCTTTTTATTCTGCTTGACCAACTTATCTTTTATCTCCGTCACTTTTACGAACCATGACGATGAAGAATAATTCAAAAGAGGAGTATCGCATCTCCAACAGTGCGGATATGAGTGGATGACTTTTTCCTTGGCAAAAAGGAGGTTTTTGCCAGCCAGGTATTTAATAATTTCAATATCCGCCCTTTGATGATCGTTCTTAGGCTTCACATCCTGACCGGCAAAGTCCGTCACTTCAGATTTGAATTTTCCATTTGTTCCGACATGCTGGATGAAAGGGATATTCTCTTTAAGAGAAAGTTCGTAGTCGTCCGCACCAAAAGCGGGAGCGATATGGACGATGCCCGTACCGCTTTCCGCAGTCACAAAGTCCCCGGCATATACTTTCCATTCGCTTGAATAATAGTTGAAAAGAGGCTTGTACTTTTTTCCGAGAAGTTCGCCTACCTTCACCTCTCCCAGATTTTGATATTCACTTTTTATAGCACCCAATCTTGATTCGGCTAAAATATATTTGCTATTTTCTACCTCAATTTTTACATATTTAAAGGAAGGATTTATCGCCAAAGCCGCATTCCCCGGCAAAGTCCATGGTGTTGTAGTCCAAGCCAGCAGAAAAGTCCCGGGAGAATCCGCCAATTCGAATTTCACATAAACTGAAATATCGGTGATATCCTTGTATCCCTGACTGACTTCGAAATTCGAGAGTGTCGTCTCGCATCTTGGGCAGAGATGCATGGACTTGAAGCCTTCATAGATCAATCCCTTTTTATGTAGTTCCGAAAAAGCCCACCAGACAGATTCCGTATAACTGGCGTCCATGGTCCTATAATCATCATCCATATCTACCCACCTCCCCAATCGAGGGATAATATTTCTCCAGTCGTCAGCGTATCTCATCACGCTTTCGGACGCTTTCTGATTAAATTTGCCGATGCCATAGTCTATGATTTCCTTTTTTGACTGGAAGTTCAGCTCTTTTTCTATGATATTTTCAACCGGAAGTCCGTGGCAGTCCCAGCCCCATCGGCGCCGAACGCGGTATCCCTTCATAGTCTTGTACCTAGGGATAATATCCTTTATCGTACCCGGCACCACGTGCCCATAGTGAGGTTCTCCGGTCGCAAATGGAGGACCATCATAAAAAACAAATTCGCCTTTCGGAGAAGAAAGGCCGCCGGGTTTTTCCAGGGATTTTTTGAATATCTCGTTTTTCTCCCAAAAAGCAAGGATTTGTTCCTCTGTCTGGGCTTGAGGACTTTTTTCGAGCTGCATGCAGTCTATTTTAGCATTTTTTGGGAATATAAAAAGCTTTAATTGCTTTTGAGATTTTATAAGTATTGCCATGTTTTAAAAGATTCATGTATGAATTATAGACTTGCATATCGACACCGCAGGATACTTTTTCCATGCATCTTCTCTTGGTGGATGTCCTCAAGACCCTATGGTCAAAGAAATTAACCCAGCCGAGAAAATCTACTCCCGATGACAGAGTCTTAAGATAAATCTTATGTGGATGTAATGATAATTTTAACTGATTCTTTAAAAACAGCTCTATCTTCGGCATTAAGTTCTGCAGCTCCTCTATATTCTTATTGAAAATCACAAAGTCATCCGCGTAGCGTATATAAAATCTTTCTTTAAGCTTAGTTTTAACAAACTGGTCAAATTCATTCATATAAATATTCACAAAGAGTTGCGACGTGAG
>JAUYLM010000072.1 GCA_030698965.1 bacterium | reverse complement strand
TGAAATGTAGCCATTTTCGAAGCACTTTCTTAAGGTCGTTCCAAAAACGCTGTCTGAATTGCGAAAAACTGGTAAAAATGGAGGAAGGACTTCACGGTGATCCAGCGCAACTGTGGTTGTCATCAGGAAAGATCCGTCTGTGATCGCTGGAAAATTAGTTTTGCGTAGTACATGCCGGTTTAAAATGATTTTTTGATAGGCCTCTTCGGATCTTAATAGCCTTTCTCTGGAAATGCCTTTTAAAAGGAGATATCCAAAAGGGGATCCTGAGGCAACATCTCCGGCAATGCCCATCATCGTACAGAGGATCTTTCCTCCTTTGCCATTTAATTTTCTTAGGAAAGCCGGGCTCATTCGGTCAATATCTATCCCATGAATATTTCCATAATGATTAATACAATTCTCTAAACTTTTTCCGATAAACTCTTCATGGATTGCCAGAACGTCTTCGGTTTTAAAGGAGATTTTGCGCATCATTTCCTCACGGTCTTGAAAGAATGAAAACTCGGTTGGGTCTTCTCCTGAACCCAGAGTCAAGGTCTTCCGGAAGTTGGGAGCGTTTGTGACTTGGCAAACCGTATCGTTATCGGTCATCAGAACAAGATCCCCAACACTGTGCAAAAGTATTGCGTTTCTGTTAACTCCGGAGTCGTGACCCACTTCTTCGGTGTCAAAAAGCGCAAAGCGTAAAATCTCCTCCGGAAAATTATTCTCTTTGAGAAGCTCTTTGATATATAGATTCTTTTCATCCGTTCCGGCATAAGAGATGCGTATGTCATATTTGCCTTTTAATAAACGCAGAATTTGCTGGTTCTCATGTCGGATTGCATCATTTTGAGAACTGTCAGCAATGAGATATTCGATATTCCTCCCGTATTTTTGAGAGCTTTCAATAAAACTGATAAGAGTCCTTTCCAAGCTTAAAACAGCATCGCGTGTCGGAACGCCAATATGTAAAATTGGATCAGCACCGGAGTCAGGAGCGTTCATTGATGTTAAAGATTCAAAGACTTGACTTTGTTTTATTAGAAAACCTTCGTCTGCGAGTTCTTTCAATTGATTTTTAATCTCTTGTAGCGTTTTACCCGATGGTCCTGTTTTTTGATGAATAAGCTCTGCATGTGAGTCTAAGGATCGAAAAGAACTGCAAAGCAAGAGCTTTTCTATGAGCGATGAGGAAACTTCCTTTATCAATTTCCTGTCTTTTAAGTAAAGAAGTTCTTTATTGTCCGGAATTTTATATCGAAGGATATCCCCAACGCGGTATTTTTCTTCTGGTTCTAAAGACACTTAATTTATCCTTTCAAATACTTTGACAATGCTAAAACTTTTTATATAATATCATTTGATTTCTTTTTTTCAAAAAGGAATGTGTTTCCAAAACAATAAAAGTGGAGGCAAAATGTTAAACTTCTATTCCAAACCCAGTGTTAAGACCAATGTGCTTCAATCGTATTCTGTCCGTCTTCAGGCAACAGGCGAGCCGCCGGCACCGCTTCCACTTATTCCTGAATGCAACGGCCAAAGCTGTGCGCAAGACCTCGGAGGGATTAGCTGTACTATGGTTAATGGTTATCTCGATTCTCAAATACTCGCAAGATTTTCTCTCCCTGGCTTGGAGGAACCTTCATGTATTATGACTATTGAAAGAACAGGTTATCCGGATCCTGTTCCATTTCAATCGGAAGATTGCAATATTTCGCCGGTAACAACTTGTGACGGAGAGAGCGTTTGGGAAATTGAATGTGTATTCCCGAGTAATTATGTATGCTCCGGTGGATTTGGAGAGTATTCCTTTGTTGAATCCTTAAATGTTATCTGCAATGATGAAACCTCGGAAGACTGCAGCTGGTGAGTCAGGATCGCAATTAAGAGACGTCTTTGGAACGATCGGTCAATTGCTTGATCTTTGATTTCAGGAAAGAATTGCACGCGTCCTGTGTCAAGGTCATAGACTGCTCCGATCACATGTAGACGGCCGGATGAAATCGGCTTCTTCAAGAGAGGCTCTGAAGCGCGTAATTGACCGGCCATATGATTTACATTCAGGACTACGGCATTATGGATGATATCTCCGGGTTGTTGACGTGCTTCTTCGACAACCGGTGTTATAAGCTGGACGAAACTGTTGATATGTCCGGGTTCCAAATGATCCGACAGCGCTGCTTGACGGCACCGCATTTTTTATGACCCAGCACAACGATGAGTTGCGCACCAAGGTGCTCGGCACCGAATTCGATGCTTCCTAAAACGACGTCGTAGGCGTATTCCCAGCAATGCGTATGACAAACAAATCACCAAGCCCCTGGTCGAAAACCAGTTCCGGAGGGACACGAGAGTCTGAGCAACTTAGGATTATTGCAAATGGTTTTCGGCCTTTTGCGAGCGTCGTGCGGCGCTCCGCTGTCCGGTTCGGATGTATCTGGTGATGATCAACATAACGTTGGTTTCCCTCCTGTAAACTCTTCAGGGCATCGGATGCACTAACTTGGCTCTCGGAAATAGTCTATTCAGGAAAAGTTGGGTTTGAGCCTAATATGAAGCCGAAGACCAGGAAAACGGTTATATTGAAAGCAGAGGATACACAGGATATAATTTTGGTTTTGATTTTCTTTTTGCCTGCTTTCTTTTTATAAATTCATCTGGATCACGTCGGTATTGTTCTTCCTGAAATGACATCACGGTGTTGCTGTTGGTGTAATCATTAATAGATTTGCATATAATAGCATTATAGAAATCCCTTTTCTAGCAATGTATTAACCTAAGAACGATATGCAATTGTTACATGGGGTTGTTTAATGCCTGAGTTTTGCACACGGTGCGTGGAAAATTCACCCGTATAGCTGTGATTTACTTGTATTGCAGGCGGAAAAAAGGATTAATACTGCTGTTCTATCGGTAAAATTGGCTAATTCCATAGGGATTCCTATGCCTGTGCAATTTCTGGGTTAAGTGTTAGTTGTATGGTATAATTTTTCGATAATATTTATTCAAGATGCAATAATGATGGAACTCGGAAAGTAAACGAATGATGAAAAAGATATACGAAAACTGGAATATATTACACAAAGAAATGACATCCGAAGGCATTGAACTTTCGATTAGAGAAAAGCTGATATATGCCCTTTCGAAAGACCAGTACACTGCGACTTTAAATGACGATTATCTTGCTCTGGCTGTTGCTATCCGTGACAGGATCGTCGAACGCTGGATTTTAACGCAGCAGCACTATCATAAGAAAAACCTGAAGAGGGTGTACTACCTGTCTATGGAATTTCTTATCGGCAGGTTTTTGGGGAATCTGATTTTTGGTCTCGGTCTGGAAAAAAATGTTGAGAAGGTTCTCGATAAACTTGGAATGGATTTTGAAGAGATTAGGGAACAGGAACTTGACGCGGGTCTCGGAAACGGTGGTCTTGGCAGACTTGCAGCGTGCTTTCTGGATTCAATGGCCACCATCGGGATCCCTGCACACGGATATGGGATACGGTATGATTATGGCATATTTCAGCAGAAGATAAAGGACGGCTATCAGGTGGAACTCCCCGATGAATGGCTTTCGATGGGAAGCCCATGGGAATTTGCGAGGCCGGAATATATGGTGAAAGTTCGCTACTATGGCCGTACCGTCATGTATAAGGATTCTTCCGGGATCCTGCAGGTGAAATGGATTGATACACAGGATGTCCTGGCACTGCCTTATGACTATCCCATTCCGGGTTATAAAAACGATATTGTAAACACACTCAGGCTCTGGTCTGCAAGGAGTACCGAAAATTTTGATATGGACTACTTTAATGCAGGTGATTATGAAAATGCCGTACACAAAAAAATAATGTCGGAAAATATATCTAAGGTTCTTTATCCCAATGATGACATTAGCCAGGGAAAGGAACTGCGGCTTAAACAAGAATATTTTTTCATTGCTGCCTCCATATCGGATATCATCAGGCGCTTTCAATCTGAAAATCCTGACCTCAAAAGGCTTTCCGATAAAGTTGTTATCCAGCTCAATGATACGCATCCCTCACTGGCCATAGCCGAGCTCATGCGGCTGTTGCTTGACGTTAACGGCTATGACTGGGATTGTGCTTGGGATGCCGTTAAAAATATATTCGCCTATACTAATCATACCATTATGTCCGAGGCGCTTGAACGTTGGTCTGTTCCTCTTATTGAAAAACTCCTTCCAAGGCATCTGCAGATTATTTATGAAATAAACGCCCGGTTCCTGGATGATGTTGCGCGGATGTTTCCCGGTGACACAGACAGACTGACAAGGATGTCTATTATAGAGGAAGGTTTTCCCAAGAGAGTGCGGATGGCCCATCTTGCAATCGTTGGCAGTTTCTCGGTAAACGGCGTATCAAAGCTCCATACGGATATACTGAAGAACAGGATATTCAAGGATTTCTATGAATATTGTCCCGAAAAATTCAACAGCAAAACCAACGGCGTTACTCAGCGCAGGTGGCTTCTCAAGTCAAATGTCAAACTGTCCGGCCTTATTTCAAGCAGTATCGGAGACGGCTGGGTAACCAATCTTGATGCCCTTGAAAAGCTTTTACCGTATAAAGACGAACCCGCCTTCAGGGAGGATTGGAGAAA
>JAUYLM010000063.1 GCA_030698965.1 bacterium | reverse complement strand
CGCATTATAATACCTGCAATCAATGCGGATGCTTCGGTTGAAAGAGTCGGTCTGACGAAAGAGAAGGCGATGGATGTTCCTAAGGATATAGAAAACGCCGGCTGGTTCAGTCCTGGTCCGCGCCCGGGGGAAAGGGGGACGGCTGTTATTGCCGGCCACTATGGCTGGATGGGAAATAGAAAAGTAGTATTCGATGACCTGGGAAAGCTTCGCAAGGGAGATCTGATCCACATTGAGGACAATAATGGAAAAAGGACTTCTTTCTCGGTTAGGGAAATCAAAAAATATGATCCCGGCGAAAACACTTCGGATATTTTCTTTACCCAGGGAAACAGGGATGCGTCCGGCAGTCACCTCAATCTTATCACCTGTGACGGCGAGTGGAATACCGCACAGCAGAATTACAGCAAGAGGCTTGTTATATTCGCTGATCTGACTGAAAGTGCCGGGAATTGATAATTATTTTTTCAAAAATTTATGAAATATTTTAATAATTTTATTATTTTTCCCATATCAGCGCTTGCGCTAACGCTATCATTTGCAGTGGCATACGCCGAGGAGATTCCTACGCAAGATAATGGAACAACTGCGGAAGCATCCCCTGCTCCATCTCCGAGCTCAAGTCCAAGCGCTTCGCCGGTGAGCGCTCCAGCCGTCCAGGATAATAACGCTCCGGCTGAAAATAACGTTAAGCATGATACGGCCAATACCTCCAATACTTCTGGCGGAGGTGGAGGCGGAGGAAGCAGTGGTGGCGGTGCTTACTACGTTACTACTACAGTCACCACAGGCATACCTGATCCTATTTCGGATACCAATGATATCGACGACGCTCAAGCCACTACCACGATTCTGACGGCGACAACCACGGCAGTCATTGCCACATCCACACTTCCTTTGCTTGCCAGTACTACCCAATGCAATTATTTATCCGGCTATATGAAAGCAGGCCTAAATAATCCTACAGACCAGGTCGTTCTTCTACAGACTTTCCTGAAAGATACTGAAAATATGGACGTCAGCGTTACGGGTTTTTTTGATCAAAAAACCGTGAACGCGGTAAGAATATTCCAGGCAAAATATGCCGCGGATGTGTTGGTTCCTTGGGGCTTGAAGCATCCTACAGGAGCTGTATATCATACTACCAGCAAAAAAATAAATGAAATTTACTGCAAGAAATCCTTCTCTCTTACCTTGGCTCAGATACGCGAAATCGAATCATATAGGAATGTGGTTAAAAAAGTAGCTGTTTCCAGGCCTCCATTATCAGCCTCGGTAGTAGATGTCGATAAAGCGGTAGACAATGCAGGTGAGATCGAAGGGGTTGCAACGGAATCGTTCTCGAGCAGGCTATGGGATTTTACCAAGAGTCTTCTAGGTTTCTAGCATGCTTTATCAAGCGAAAGATTTCCGTCAGCCTTGAAATCCGTTTCAAGCGTCTTAGGTTTCAGGGCGCCGGCAAGAGCGATCATCAGCGCATTGTCTCCTGTCAGGCCTGCTGGAGGCAGGTAAAGAGGGATGCCATATTCTTTGGCTAGGGCCTCAAAGGCTAGTCTGATATGCGTGTTGGCTATTACACCCCCTCCGACTATCAGGATTTTGTACTCATCATCGTCCATGACGCTTCTTGTTTTGGAAATAAGCACATCAGTTACTGCATTTTCAAATTCTCTGCAGATTTCTATCTTTTGATTTTCAGACAAATTACCTATTTCTTTCAGAGTATAAAGGACAGCAGTTTTTAATCCTGAAAAGGAAAAATTAGAATCTTTGGAATTAATCATCGGGCGCGGCAGGGAAATTGTCTTTGGCAAATTTTCTTTTCTGGCCTGTTCAGCCAGTTTTGAAACTTCCGGTCCACCGGGATAGGGAAGCTGTAACATCCTTGCAACCTTATCGAAAGCCTCTCCTACAGCGTCGTCCATAGTTCTGCCGATTATTTTATACTGTCCAATTTTTTCTACTCTGACAATTTCTGTATGTCCTCCGCTTATGAGAAGAGCCAGGGAAGGGAATTGTAATGATTTCAACTTTTTTAAATCAAAGTCAGGATTTGATCCATGAGGCAAGGTAGAAACAATATGCCCCTCCATGTGATTCACGGGAATGGCCGGAACCTTTAACTTTTCACCGAGCTCTTTGGCGAAGACTATGCCGGTCCAGAGAGCTGGTTCCAGACCGGGACCTTGGGTGACTGCGATCAAATCTATGTTATCCTCACGCATTGCCGAAATTGTCAGGATTTGTTTATAAAGTATCGGAAGATTCTTTATATGCTCTCTTTTTGCCAAAGCAGGGAAGACCCCGCCATATTCTCTATGGAGATCAATTTGAGAATTTACAATATTTGCCAGAATCTTATACTCAAAATCCCCGCCGTTCTGGCGAGTTTCAAGCAGGCATAGTGCCGTTTCGTCACAGCTTGTTTCGATGCCGAGGACTATCATGTGCGCGATGTAGGGATTGAGCCTACGGCCTTCGTCACGTCAAGACGACGCTCTACCACTGAGCTAATCGCGCATGCGTAAATGACTATATCAAATTTCTTATTTTTGCGGAAGAGGTGGGATTCGAACCCACGTGGGGCTTTCGCCCCCAGCCGATTTCGAATCGGTGCCATTAAGCCTCTTTGGTACTCTTCCTTATTTGCTTAACTTGCCTATGCCCTCTATCATTCCCTTAACTCTGAAAAAATGCAAGCGGTTGCTGGCAATTATCGCAAGAGTTCCGTGCGGTAAGGTATTAAAAGGCCTTTTTCCTTGGCTTGCTCGGCTAATTTGATTGACGATAAAAAATCTTTCTTTTTGCAATCCTGTGGTCTGTGCCCAGAAAGATTTGGCCTCATCGATATCTGTAGTGGGGTATAAATGAATTCCTACTGATAGTCTTTCCTCATTTACGCATAGAACCTCGCGTAAAAATTTCATATAAACAATGACCATTAGGGGATCAGAATTGCTGAATGCTAGGACTGATCCTCCTGGCGTTTTTTCTGATTTTGCTCCTTCACCCCAATACAAAGCTGCCCCTATAAGTGCAAGCTCTCTTCTGGATAGCGAATCAACATACTCCAAACCCGCATAGTAGGACGCTAGATTCTCCTTTTTTATCCTCTCGCTTCTTTTTCTATTGGCTTCAAATAAATTTCTTTCGCTCGCCAGCCGGTTATTTTTCTCGAGCAGTTTTTGAGTCCCTTCAGATAATACAAGGTCTTTGAACCATAAGCTAAGAGTGCCCTTGGATTTCAATTCCAATTTTTTCAGGATTTCTCCGTAACTATGGCCTTCTCGGCGTAAGGCAATGGCCATATCTTTTAAGTCGGGATTAATTCGCATAAAAGAATTTTACAGGAAGAAATTATTTTTTGCTAATTGGGGAAAATATGTTAGTATCCTTATGTTAATTGATGATATGGCCCTATCGTCTAACGGTCAGGACACGGCCTTTTCAAGGCTGTAATCCGGGTTCGATTCCCGGTAGGGTCACAATGTGAATTATTGCTCTGTAATATATAATTGGTTATATGTATATACAAAAATTATGGTGGCTTTTTCTTCCAGCACTATTGATCATAGTTGCGGTAATTATGGTAAAAATAAACATTTATCCGCAAAATAATAATTTTAAAATTAACGACAGTCATTCTGCCGACCCCATAATCACTCGTAATACCGCACCTACTTCAAAAGTGAATGTTCATGGGGTGCCGGTTTTGATTTATCACATTATATCTTCTGACACCATAAAAGGTAGCTATGGATTTATGCCTTTATCTTTGTTTAAAGCGCAGCTTGATTATTTAAAACAAGAGGAGTACGTTACTATCACTTTAGATGATCTGTATGACCACATGACGTTCGGAAAAAATATTCCTGAAAAAGCGATAGTATTATCTTTTGATGACACAAATGAGACAGACTATACTATAGCTTTTCCTGAATTAAAAAAGCGCGGATTGAGTGGAGTTTTCTTTACCGTGGGATCTAAAGCAAATACCATTCTGTGGAAACAAAGATTACAAGAGATGCATTCTGCTGGAATGGAGATAGCTTCACATACCATGAATCATAAATATTCTGGTGGAGGTCCTTCGACGAAAGGTAAAAGAATAGAAGTTGATAATGAACAAACAATCAGATACGAATTAAGTAACTCAAAGGAAACTCTTGAGAATATTATCGGTTCCAGAGTGAATTATTTGGCGTGGCCGGGAGACTCATACACCGAAAATATGATCAATATTGCACGTGAGTTGGGTTACAAAGGTTTATTTATGGCGAAAACTGATTATACTGAGAATGTGATGGAACATCCATTATCCAAGAGTGGTTTCAATAAGGCGGGAGATGATGTGTTCTATATACGAAGAATAACTATAAATGGTTCTGATTCCTTCGATGACTTTAAAGCTGTACTTAATGACGGTATCTATCCAAGATCATAATGTAAATTTATCCGGGTGTATATTTACTCTGTGGTTAGACACAAGGATTCCTCTAAGTTTTGTATCCCAAGAGTGATATGATTCCTAGTACCCGTTAGTTCTGAAAGCCACGCAATGGGGTCACCAATTAATGGTATACTAAAGATATGAACCAAAATACATTTAATAAGATAGTAGGTGTTGTATTTTTAATAGTTACAATTGTTCACTTGATCCGGGTTATCCAGGGTTGGAGTATCATCATCGGAGGCGTTTCTATTCCTGGGTATGTGAGCTGGCTTGCAGTGATTGTTGCGGGTTGTTTGTCGTACCAGGGTTTTGTTAAGAAATTATAATATAATTCGGGCTACTGATTGCAAGAATGGAAATTTGTATTTGTTTCGGATTCAAATAAAATTAATTCCTTTATGAAATCAATTGAAATACTAGCGCTGGGCCAGTACAAACCCACTGACTTAAAAGTATCGGTGAGTGAATCCACGAGGAAAGTTGATCCTGTTGTTGATGGCAAACTCGAGGCAATATGGGAAGCAAAAAAGAAAAAAGCGGATGAAAGCGGCAAGATTTGCTATAACGGATTGTCTTATAGGTTAAATTCTTTAAAGAAAGTAGACATTGGAATCTCTGTGGATTTTGGAATAATTGAATATAAAGTCAGGGATGGACTCATAGAAATTCCTGAATATTTTAATCTCTCCGAAGAATTTTATCGCAAAGGCTGCTAC
>JAUYLM010000052.1 GCA_030698965.1 bacterium | reverse complement strand
TTTCTTGAATTCGGTTGAGCGGAGAAGTATCATTCAATATTTTTAAATTACAAATTATGATTTCAGATCCTTCAGCAGTTCTTCAAGATTATTGAACTTACGAAGCTTCCCTGAAGCAAGTTCTTTTTCTGCCTCATCTAATGCTCGCACAGTAGCTCTGTTAGGCCTATAGCTCTCCTCAAATACAACTTCTTTGGTGCGTACAAATTGTTTCAAATACGCATTCACAAGCGTCCCAAGGGAAAAGCCAAGCGTGCCAGCTAACCTCTGCGCCGCCTCTTTTAAATTCTTATCCGTTTTTACAGTCAAAAGTGTTTTTGTATTCATATACCAAAGTATATACTAAGGTATAGATAGAAGTCAAGACCAGATACAGCCTAATTCCTCCCCGGCACGACTTCTATCTCAGACTCATACTTCGCCTGATTGGCTCCGAAGATCATGTCTTTGACATAACCGAAAGCGTCACCGACATTTGCGGTCAGGGATGAAATCGGTGACTTCACTTCAGCTTTTTCCGTAGCCACAACCGCGGAATCCAGCGCAAATGAGCCGCTGAAAGAAGCTACCCAGAACATAAAGATTATCATCGTTACTCCGAGAGAAGTGAGAAAAGCGTACTGCTTCCTCACATGCTCGGGTTTTTCCCTCATTTTCTCTATGTGATTTTCTACGTGATGTATCATGCTGTTGCTTCTAATACCATTACATCCCCCTCTTTTCCTTCCAAATCCTTTCTCTTGAGTGTCAGCTTTGACTCCGGTTTCGGATTCTCTCCGGCTTCCTTGAGGAAAACCTTAAGAGCGCTGTCATTATAGTGCATTGGTATGATGATTTTCGGCTCAAGAGAAACTGCCAGCTTGTATGCCTTCGCGGGATCGAGGACTCCTTCTCCTCCTATCGGCACAAAAAGGATGTCTATTTCATCCAAAGCTTCAACCGTTTCGGTTTTGAGTTCAGGGGTATTCAGCGCACCAAGAAAACAAATATTCATATTTTCCAGTGATACGGTATATATGGTGTTGATGAGGTTTGATCCTTCCGAAGGCAGGCCTTTTATAAAAACTCCCCGAACTTCATATTCTCCGGGACCGGCTACAAGGAAAGGCTTTTTCTCTCCATGGGTGACCTGATCGATGCCGTTAAAGTCTTCATGATTGGCGCTAACAAAGACGATATCGGCGCCGAAACGGCTGGATTTCAAGCTCGAATCCTTGGATATAGGGTTGAAAGCGAGGGTTATATCGCCAAATTGCACCTTGAAGAATTCGCCTCCTAAGTAGGTAATAATCATGAAAATATTATAGCAAAAAGTGGACAAAAAAACAATTTTCCCATATAGTGGCTTTTACATACGTAACCCCGCAAAACTTTGCTTTATTAATTAAAAAGCGGAACGTATCATAAAAAGTGTTAAAAGAAGAAATTAAGCCGGTTGTAAACGAGGTAATGGATAAGGTATTAAATGATACGAAGAATCCTCCTGTTATCGGAGATTTGGTGGAGGGTCCGGTAATTAGCATAGAAAAATCAGCGGTGTATGTAAATCTCGCTCCGATCGGAACGGGTATTATTTACGGCCGCGAATTCATCACTGCCCGCGATATCATAAAGAAGATAAACATAGGAGACGTGATCGCCGCGAAAGTGGTGGATACAGATAACAAGGAGGGATATATAGAGTTGTCACTCAAGGAAGCGCGCCAGGCAATCATCTGGAGCGAAGCGGAGGAGCTGATAAACAGCAAAGCAGTCCTCGAGCTTCCTATAATCGAAGCCAACAAGGGAGGTTTGATCATCGAGTGGCAGGGTATTACAGGGTTTCTTCCTGCATCTCAGCTCAAAACAGAACATTATCCTCGGGTCAATGACGGAGACAAGGACAAGATACTGGAGGAGCTGAAGAAGCTCGTCGGGCAGAGGATTTCCGTTTCTATCATTTCTGCCCTGCCAAAGGAAGGAAAGCTCATATTTTCCGAGAAAAGCCCTGAACAGAAGGACAAGGAAAAGATTATCGGAAAATATAAAGTCGAGGATGAAGTGGAAGGAATGGTCACTGGCATTGTGGATTTCGGAGTTTTCATCAAGATAGAGGAGGGATTGGAAGGATTGGTGCACATCTCTGAGATTGACTGGTCGCTAGTGGAAGATCCTCGCGCACTGTTCAAGATAGGACAGAAGGTCAATGTCAAAATAATCGAAATAAAGGAAGGCAAGATCTCCCTGTCAATGAAGGCGCTCAAGGAGAATCCTTGGGTTGAAGCCGGGAAGAAATACAAAAAAGACATGCAGGTTCAGGGAGTTATCATCAAGTTCAACAAGCATGGAGCTCTGGCGTCCATAGAAGAAGGCATAGCCGGACTGGTGCATGTTTCAGAATTCGGATCCGAAGAGAAGCTTAGAAAAACCCTGGAGCTTGGAAAGAGCTATGATTTCAAGATCACTCTTTTTGACGTGAAGGAGCAGAAGATGGCGCTTTCGTTTACAGGGGAGAAGAAGTAGGTTTAAAAAAATTGAAGAAGAGGAGTATACCAAGAGGTATGCTCCTTCTCTATTTACGACGGGAACTTTCCTTTTTTCGGCTACTACAGTTGACTGTAGTGCTCAAAAAAGTAGTAGGCAGCAAGATCTGATTTGCAACCACTTTAGTTACTGAAGTGGTAAGAAAAGAGAAGGCAAGACCACTCGAGGCACGCATATTCACCATCTTTTCTACCCCGCATTCACAACACTCATGGCCTTATCTTTCCCTTCCTTCAAAATAGTCTCAATTCCTTCAATTGCCTTCTTGGATACCTTCTTTATCTCTTTCATCTCGTCATCCTTAAATTCTCCTAGAATAAACTTCTCTATTTTTTCATCACCGTGAGGGGTTTTGGCATTCCCTTTTGCATTTTCCGGAGCAACCCCCACACGAATGCGCAAAAACGCTTGGGTCTTCACAGCTTTTATGATCGACTCCAGACCATTATGCCCCCCAGAGCTCCTATTGAAAGAAATGCGTATTCTTCCGAGAGGAAGATTGAAATCATCATAAATTACGATCAATTTCTGCGCAGCTTTTACGCTTTTCACGTAATGCGCAACTGCATTTCCGGACTTATTCATGAAAGTCTCCGGCGCTACCAGCGTCACACTCTCTTTTCCTATCTTTTCCTTCGCCACTAGAGCATTTGCTTTCTTATCCAGCTTGAAATTCTCTCGATCAGAAAGCGCAAAGAGCATCTCTCGTCCTGTATTATGCCTCGTTCCTTCGTACTGTTCCCCTGGATTCCCCAAGCCTGCGATGATGTATGACATGACAACAGTGTGGCACACTTATAAATCTTGTGTCAAATGATTTTCCATAATACAATTACGCCATATCACCTCTATGGAACCTCCAAAAAAAGAAAATTTCATTAAAGAGGTAGTCAAGTTCACACTCATAGCAATAATAATAGTAGTTCCTATCCGAACTTACATAGCTCAGCCGTTCATAGTCAGCGGCGCCTCCATGGATCCTACCTTTGTTTCCGGAGAATACCTGATCGTGGACCAGGTCACTTATCGATTCGAAGAACCTAAGAGAGGAGATGTCATAATATTCCGCTATCCGCGCAACCCAAAGACCTATTTTATCAAGCGCATCATCGGCCTTCCTGGCGAGACCTTGTCAGTTAGAAAAGGGGAAATTACAATTGATGGAACAGTGATCGATGACAGCCAGGCAAAGCAGCCTGTTCCGACTACGGATAACTTCGATATCACTCTAGGTGACACGGAATACTTTGTTATGGGCGACAACAGGTCCGAGAGCTCGGACTCAAGGATATGGGGACCGCTTGAGAGAAAATACATCGTCGGGCGTCCGGCAGTCAGCCTATTCCCTCTTTCTAAAATTGAAGTCCTGCCCGGGACCAGGAAGAATTAATCGGATAAAAGCATGAAAAAGAAACTGGAGAAAAAAACTGGCAAGAAAAAAACTGAACCGAAATACATCGCCTATGACAATTTGGACAAAGTAGGCGAAATTGCCGTCTATTATGGCTTCGTTCCGAGACAGAGTCCTGCAATAAAGAAGATTGATATTGACCACGCCAAAAATCTCCTGCAAGGCGACTACATAGACGACGAGGAGGAGAGCAAAGGACGCCTTCCACTGCACGTAGAGGAAAAAACAGCGCTATTGCGAATGTACCAGGACGAAAACATGTATTCGCTTCCTCAGCCAGTCATGCTTTATTTCAAGGAACCATTCAAGGGTTCTTTAAAAAAGGGGTCCGACTATCACCGATACTGCGACATGGAAATAATCGGCAATTCCAGAAGCATAGCAGAAGCGACCCTCATCCAGACGGCAAAAGTAATGCTGGCAGAGGAAGGGTATGAGAATATCTGCGTGGAAATAAACAGCATTGGAGACAAGGATTCCATTGCCCGCTTTGCTCGCGACCTGGCGAATTATTATCGAAAGCACATAAACGACATGCATGCCGAATGCCGCCAACTCCTGAAGAAAGACCCGTTTGACCTCCTGGGCTGTCCAAATGAAAAGTGCAGGAAGATAAATCAGGAAGCTCCAAGATCCATGAATTTCTTATCGGAATCAAGCCGGAACCATTTCAAGGAAGTTCTGGAACACATGGAGTCGCTCGACATTCCCTACAGAATAAACAACCACCTGATCGGCAATCGCAAATACTGCACAGAAACCGTTTTTTCCATTACCAATCTG
>JAUYLM010000050.1 GCA_030698965.1 bacterium | reverse complement strand
GCCCTGACGATCCGCAACGCGCAGTCGTATGGATTAAATGTAAAAAGCAAGCCGGTTTCTGGCGGTGCGAGCTTCTCAAGCGAATTTACTTATCCTTACGGAGTTCGTTTTGACCGGACTTCTCTAAATAAGGCAACAAAGGTCGTCTTTTTTGTAGATGCTAATCTTAATGGAGCATATGACGCGCCAGGCGAAGAAATTTCTACATCAAATATAAAAAGGGGAAGCAAGGTTTCCGCGCTATGCGTAGGGTCAGGATCCTGTACTATTAGTAATGTCAACACTTTAGATATCACCTTCAAGAGACCTGACCCCAATGCTATTATTAAGATAAATGGAAACACGGTTACGACGTACACATACGCGGAAATCACTCTTGTTTCAACCGACGGAGGAGTCAAGAAAGTCTCTGTGCGCAGTACAGGACAGATAAATGTATGCGATAATAACAACGTATGCAATTAATTCCAAAAAACAGGGGATTTACTCTTTTGGAGATGATCGTATCCATTTCGATCTTTACCATAGTCGCGCTGGTTGCCGTGGGCTCTCTCCTGAAAGTCGTGGACGCGAATAAGAAAGCGCAGTCCCTGAAAACTTCTATCAACAACATAAATTTCGCCCTTGATTCCATTTCCAGGGAAATGAGGGTGGGGAGGAACTATTATTGTTCTCCCGGCTTGTCTTTTCCATCTCGAGCGGCGATCGAAGCCCTTGGTTCGGCAGGCTCCTGCGGACCGATCACTTCCGGATCATGGACTGTCGCTTTCAAATCCTCCCAGGCATGCTTGGATGATCCTAAGAGCAACCGAATCTTCGCGTATCAGTTTGACAGCTCGGCCAATAGCGGCGCAGGCATGCTGAAAAAAGCGGAGCAAAAAAACTGCGTAGATTCCCCTTCCTTTGATCCCATTATCTCTCCCGATATTAAATTCAACGAGGGAGGAGTGGCCGGCATAAGGGTCGTGAGGAGTCCGGATATTCAGTCTTACGCCCAGTTTCATTTCCGGGGATATGCGGGAACAAAAGAGAAGATAAAAACATATTTTGACTTGCAGACGACAGTCTCGCCGCGCCTGACCGATTAAACATCATGAATATGCCAACACAAAAAAGAAATAAGGGATTCACGATAATAGAGACGCTTGTGGCAGTGGCTATTCTCATGATCTCCATTGCCGGCCCTCTGACCATCGCTCACAAGGGCCTTCTGGCGGCTATAAATGCCAGGGATCAGGTGACAGCCTCGTACCTTGCCCAGGACGCGATGGAATATGTGAAAAATATGAGGGATAACAATAAACTCGAGAATCATTCCTGGCTTGCGGGATTTGATGGGTGTAATTCAGTCAATGCATGCGGCGTCAATACATTGAATGAGGCGAATGATGCCATCGTCTCAGATTGCGGCACATGCGTTCTTAAAAAAGATAATACCGGATATAATCATTCTACCGGAAACAATTCCCAATTCTCCAGAATTTTCTACCTGGATAACATCAATATCGGGCAGGCGACGATGGTGGTAGAGGTCAAGTGGAATAGCGGAACCATAGGCAATGTCGTTACATACGAGAGTGAAATATTTGATGTACTAAAATGATGAATAATAAATTCCAAATGAATATAGGAAGGGCAGATAGGGGATATACGCTTCTATTTGCCGTGCTGGTTTCTGCCCTTGTCCTGGCCATTGGAATCTCCATATTGGCGATAGCCAAGAAAGAGTTTCTGCTAGCGACGTCGGCGAGGGACTCATCCTCTGCTTTTTACGCCGCGGACAGCGGAATAGAATGCGCGGCATATGGGGAGTGGGTTACAAAAGCTTTTGATCTGGATGACGACAGAACTTCATTTCTAGGCTGTAATTTCAACCCTGTCCCATCTCCTGTTTTGGAAAATATTCCAAATGGCAAGAAATTTACATTTGATATCAATGTTACTAGTGCCAATGCTTCCGGCGGTCCATGTGCAAGTATTGTCATCACCAAAATAAAAGATCAGATTACCGGGATAATAAAGACATCCATTGACTCCAGAGGGTACAACACAGGCTGGTCAACTGCGAATGGAGGCTCCTGTTCCATATCAAACGCCGACGCCTTATTGAGCGCCAAGAGAGTAGAACGGGCAATACAGCTAAGGTACTAAAATATGATATCCTTAATCCATGCCGCAAAAAATACCAAAGAGCGCCCCGAAAGATATGGTGGAGAGGCTGGAAAAACTCAAGGAAGCGATTGAAAAATACCGCTATGAATATCATGTTCTGGACCGGAGCTCCATATCTCCGGAGGCTCTGGACTCCCTCAAGCATGAGCTTGTGGAGATAGAAGGAAAATATCCGGAGCTTGTTACTCAGGATTCTCCTTCTCAGCGCGTGGCAGGCAAGCCTCTCCCGGAATTCAAAAAAATCGTCCATAAAGTGCCTCAATGGTCTTTCAACGATGCTTTTTCTCCCGATGAGATGAAGGAGTTCGACGCGCGGGTCAAGCGCTTTCTGGCGCAGGCCGGGGTGAAAAATCCGAAACCTACATATACATGCGAACACAAGATAGACGGATTAAAAATAATACTTGAGTATGAAAATGGTTTTCTGAAAAGAGCGGCGACGAGAGGAGATGGAAAAATAGGCGAGGATGTCACTGAAAATGTCAGGACGATCGAATCTGTTCCTCTGAAGCTGAACAGGCCCGTAGACATCATAACGGAAGGGGAGATCTGGATGGCAAAGAGCCAGCTGAAGATATTAAATGACGAAAGAAGAAAAAAAGGAGAAGAGCCTTTCGCCAATCCGCGCAATCTGGCCGCTGGCTCCATCCGACAGCTCGATTCCAGGATCGTGGCCGAGAGAAGGCTCCGGACTTTCGTCTATGATATAGCCCGGTACGAAGATGCTCCTGAAAGGCAGTATCTGGAGCTGGAGTTTTTGAAAGAGCTCGGCTTCAAAGTCAGTCCGCATAACAAGCATTGCCGGGACATGGATGAGGTTATAGGGTATTGGAAAGAGTGGCAGGAGAAGATGGGCAGGGAAGACTATCTCGCGGACGGCATCGTGGTGAAGGTTGATGAAATAGAGTATCAGAACATTCTGGGATATACGGGCAAAGCTCCCCGCTGGGGAATCGCCTTCAAATTCCCGGCTGAACAGGTTACAACTATTCTAGAAGACATAGTCTTCCAGGTCGGGCGTACTGGCGTTGTCACTCCCGTGGCCCATTTGAAGCCGGTTCTGGTGGCAGGTTCTACCGTGTCCAGGGCGACTCTGCATAATGAAGACGAGATAAAGCGCCTGGATGTACGCATCGGAGATACCGTCATCCTGCAGAAGGCCGGAGATGTCATACCGGATATTGTCTCCGTCGTGCCGGAGCTCCGCCCAAAGGATTCCAAGCCGTATGTTTTCCCGACGCATGTTCCTGCCTGCGGAGGGGATGGGAAAATAGAAAGGATTCCAGGGCAGGCTGCTTGGAGATGTGTCTCGAGAGATTCATATGAACAGCACAGGAAGAAATTCCATTATTTCACTTCCAAGAAGTGCTTTGATGTAGACGGTTTGGGACCCAAGATCATCGATCTACTCTTAGAGCATAAGCTTATTGCCACCTATGATGATATTTTTACTCTGAAGAGAGGGGATTTATTGAATCTTCCTCGTTTTGCTGAAAAGTCTGTAGACAACCTCCTTTCTTCAATCCAAAAAGCCAAGAGAGTCACTCTTCCGCGCTTTCTCGCTTCTCTCTCGATTCCTCAGGTCGGGGAAGAGACGGCATATGATATAGCCAAGCATTTTGGAGATATTGAAAAGATACAGGAAGCGAAATACGAGGAAGTAGAAGCAATACATGGAGTAGGCCCGATAGTGGCACAGGCGGTGGTTGATTGGTTTAAAAATAAGGATAATAAAATGTTTGTGAAGAATCTTCTTAAGCATTTAGAAATTGAGAAAGTAAAAGCTGCAAGCAAACTCTCGGGCAAAAGTTTTGTATTCACAGGTTCATTGCCAACGCTCGAAAGGGAAGACGCGCAGGAAATGGTTCGAAAAAATGGAGGGGACGTCTCCAGCTCTGTATCAAAAAATACTACTTATGTTGTGGCTGGTGAAAGCGCAGGGTCGAAGCTGGATAAGGCGAGGGAGTTGGGGGTAAAGATAATTTCGGAGGAGGAGTTTTTGAGGATGTTGTAATTAGTTTAAGAGTAGATTTCGTGATCTCCTATAGTTAGAAGATCGGCTCTCTTTCTAGAACCATATTCAAAAATAATTCGTGTTCGGTAATTTACAGAAAAGCTAAAAAACCCCTTCATCTTAGCATGAAGTTTATGAACCTTGAGCTGTTTATGGTTTGGTGGACTTTTGAACAACTCTATCTTCTCCAATACTTCCACTTGTAAGGACTTCTCTAGAGAATGGAACTTTTTTATGAAAGTCGGTTTGTAATATACCTCAATCATTCTTTATTTTCTTGGCAAGTTCTCTCAAGTCCCCTTTGAGAGAAGGCTCCTTTTGGGCTCTTAACACCTCTTCTATTGCCTCATTTTCCCTGAACATAGCAATAGCTTTTCTAATAACCTCCGCTTTATTAGACGCTTTCCCCATTTTTATCTGATTTTCTATGAATTCCGCCATTGAAGGGGGAATAGGCACTGATATTGTAGGCATATAATTATATATTATAAGTTAATATGATAATATCATACATTAATAAAATTAAATTGCAAGTAGCGGCAATTATTGCTACACTTTTTCTATGATTGAAGTTAAGGATGTAGAAAAACTCGCAGAGCTGGCCAGGATAAGGCTGGAAGACTCTGAAAAACAGGAGATCACAAAAGAAATTGATTCTATTCTGGCTTATGTTGATCAGATAAAAGGGGCGACAGTTGACATGGACCATACTCCGGCTGTCGGCGACGTTCACAATGTCTACAGAGAAGATATTGTAAAAGACACCTCTCCTGAGGATCGTGAAGCTATTCTAGAGGAAGCTCCAGACAGGGAGGGGGAGTTCATTGCGGTGAAGAAGATTCTGGGTTAATATTGGAAAATTGAGACTTAAAAGCGCGTGTAGCTCAGCTGGTAGAGCATTCGACTGATACTCGAAAGGTCCTTGGTTCGACCCCAAGCACGCGCACAACGACTTGCTGAAAGACGGAATATGGTATAATGACCATATGAATCCAACAATAAAAACAACACCTAAGGATTTTTTCCTTTATTTAGCAGCTACTATAGTGCTGTATGTTTCGGCTATTGCCTCGGTCAACTTGGCTATGGCTGTTATTAACTATGCCTTTCCAGATGCTTTGGCCAGCTACTTTTATTCAGGATCCATAGCCTGGCCGATTTCCATGCTGGTGGTGCTGGTTCCCGTTCTGTATGTTTTGGAATGGATGATTAAGAAAGACCTAGCCAAGACTTCCGAAAAAGATATCTTGTGGGTAAGACGATGGAGAATATATCTGACCCTATTTCTTTCTGGGGCGACCATCATAGGAGACCTCATAGTACTCATAAATACTTACATAAACGGGGAGGTTACTGAAAGATTTGTCTATAAGTTTCTGGCAATCCTCGTCATTTTTTCTGTCATTTTTGTCTACTATATCCTAGAAAGAACGGCCTCTCCTAGAAAAGGCATCCAGAAGATTCTAGCATGGATTGGGATTTTAATTGTCTTGGCGTCAATTATTGGAGGGTTTATCATTACAGGCTCTCCGTACAAACAGAGGGCTTTGCGCCTCGATAATCAGAGGGTAAATGACCTTTCCAATATACAGTGGCAGGTTGTGAATTATTGGCAGCAAAAGGGAGAGCTGCCGGCGAATCTGGAAAGCCTCAAAGACCCCATCTCCGGGCAGACAATTCCCGCTGATCCTGAAAATAGATCTCAATACGAGTACAATTTGAATGGTCCTATGTCTTTTGAAATGTGCGCGACTTTTGCGGAAAAATCTCAGGATAACAGAAACAGGGGAGGCTATTCCGGCGGCTACATGATGTCTTATCCAGTTACGGATGGAATGACGAATGAAAACTGGATGCATGAAGCCGGACACACCTGCTTCGAGAGAACCATTGATCCCGAGAGATATCCAATCAACAAGCCAAAGCCAGTCTACTAGCAATAAGAACGCATTT
>JAUYLM010000046.1 GCA_030698965.1 bacterium | reverse complement strand
GAGAACGGCAGGTACCGCAGCTAGAATAGGTCCGAAAATAGGTATGATCTCGAAAATAGCAGCGATAGAAGCCAGTAGAAGTGCGTGTTTGACGCCAAGGATCATCAGCCCGAGATAGACAAGAACTCCGACGATGACGCCTAACAGAAGCTGTCCCTGCATCCAATATCCTATTTTCCTCTGTGATCTCTTCCATAGATTGATGATGTACTCATGATGCTTAACGGGACTGACGATCTTCAGGAAGCTTCCCACTCCATCCTCCTGTACCGCTAGATAGAATGAGAGCACGATCATGAGGATGAAGCTCAATGCCCCCCCGAAGATGAAGCTGGCTGTCTTGAATGCTCCAGCTCCGGTTCCTGCAATTATATATTTTGAGGCGTCCACAAACTGCTTTATGGAAAAACTCCTTTCAGATAACGAGTCGACTGCCTGACTGGAGGAGAAAAGTCCAAATTCTCGCAGGGGATCCCAGAGATCGCTGAAATTAATGTATTCCGGAAGATTGTTCAGATAGGTAATTACGTCATTGAAAACAAGAGGCAGGAAAAATAGGAAAAATAAGGCCAGGAGAAGTCCTAAGAGAAGATATATTCCGATCACCGCCGGCAGGCGGCGGATCCTATATTTTCCGCACCAATTCGTCGCCGGCTCTACGGCTGAGGCTATTACAATAGCTGCGAGGACTACAAGCACTATGTCCTTGATATAATAGAGAGCAGCAACAAGACAGATCAGCAGGACAGATTTGAGGATTGTTCCCGACGTGATGGTGACATTTATAGACCGTCCTTCATTCATTTCCCAAGTATATCAAAGCTGACCAGCTTTTCAAACCTGCCCTTATCTTCATAAGGCCCGACAATTGCCATATTTAAATTCTTATTTACGAAAATTTCACGGGCCAGATCCATTATTTCTTGCGATGAAACTTTATTCATGTCCTCAATGATCCTGTCCGGTGATTTTATGTCCCCTTTCAGCACCTCCTGATGCCCAAGGTAGTCCGCCTGCGACTCGGATGTCTCCAGATTCAGCATGGTAGTTCCGGCAATATAATCCTTGGCCTTCTTTAATTCCCGTTCAGGCACTAGCTCCGTCTTCAGCCGATTCAGTTCCATGATTATATTTTCAATTCCCATTTCCACCCTGCCTGTATCTACTCCGGCAGAAATCGTCAGATCTCCATGATCGGTATATGCGCTATGAGACGTACGTATATAGTAGCAGATCCCTAGCCCATCCCTCATCCTCGTGAATAGGCGCGAGCTCATTCCCTTTCCCAACACAGCAGACATAACTTTCACGATGGGAAGCCTCTTGTCTCCAATCGGGAAAGTCTTGACGGCCATGGCTAGATGCGTCTGATCCGTTTTTTTATATTCCACCGCAAGCTGAGGCTTCTCCTGTAACTCCTTTACCGGGAGCTTGCTTCCCTTTTCCTTTTGCGGAATATCGGCGAACAGTTTCTCCACCTTCTTTATTACCTCAGCTTCATTGATCGCCCCGGCGACGACAACGACGGTCGCCCCCGCTACATAGTGCTTGGATCTGTAATCAATGAAATGGCTCCTGTTGAAGGAACGGATATTCTCTTCCGGACCGAGAATAGTCCATCCAGCAGGCTGATCCCCATGGAGAAGGCTTCCAAGAATATGGTGAACCTGCCTCTGAGGAAGATCTCTGTACATCTTTATCTCCTCTATTATCACGCCTTTCTCTTTTTCTATTTCTTCTTCTTTGAAAAGCGGATTGAGGTACATATCGGATATGACATCCAGCGCCGTATCAATGTGACGATAATCCACCTTCGCGTAGTACCCAGTATATTCGTCCGAGGTGAAAGCGTTTGACTCCGCTCCCAAGCCGTCCAGCTCCCTGGATATGTCGCTCACATTAGGCCTCTTTGGCGTACCCTTGAAGACCATGTGCTCGAGAAAATGTGAAATTCCATTCGTCTCCTTTGTTTCGTATTTAGAGCCGGCCTCTACCATGACAAGGACGGTTACTGCGGGATTATCCTGCATTGGTATGGTTATTACTCTCAAGCCGTTATCTAGGATTGTTTTTGTGAATTTCATGTAGATAATGTAGCACAATTATCCGTATAATTCACTATGCGTTCCAATTGCCACAAAAATGGCAATATCCTGTTCTATCTTATATACAACTCTTATGTTGCCAGTTATGTTTATACTCCAATGTCCTATCCATACTCCATGCAGAGGATGGTTATTCAATAAAGGATGGCTAGGATCGATCAATAGAAGATCCCTTTTTTCTTTAAATCCCTGTTTAACCTTCTGGTCTTGCCTCTTATATCCTTTCTCGAAGAGGCGGTGCAGCAATATGGCGGTTATCTTCATATCTTTCCATGAGAGTTAATTATAATCTTCGCAAATAGGCATCCATATCCTTTACATCTGTAAAGACTGGGGAAAGATTGATCCCTTTCTTTATGTCTTTGTTTGCCTGCTCGAGTATTCTAATAAGTTTTTTGGAAGGAATCAACGGAGCTGTAAAAGTAGCGGTACGTTCTGTAATGAGCCTCTTCAAGAAAGCATTCGTGAGGGTGCTTAAAGGGACGCCCATATCGCGGGCAACTTCAAAGGCCTGTTCCTTTACTTCTTTATCAACTTTTATATTAAGAATTGTCTTCATAACTGAAGTATATACAATGGTTATTTAGTTGTCAACAGGGATTTTGATGTATTTGTGTGACGAGTACTTAGGAACCTGAATTGCCATTTAAAACCTTCTTCAGATTTTTTATCATTCTTCTTTTTGTCGAAGTCCTTAATACACGATGGTTAGGGAAATGTATCCAGCCCAGGAAATCAACACCTGACGCGAGGGTTTTTATAAAAACTTTATTTGGATGTAGCGAGAGCTTGAGATTTTTTGCGAGAAAATTGCTAACCTTGTTAAGTACTTCAAGCAGGGACTCGCGATCATGGTGCATAAAGATAAAATCATCGGCATATCTAATATAGTATTTATGTTTAATGACATGCTTTACATGCTGGTCAAATTCATTCATGTAGATATTTACAAGAAGCTGGGAGGTGAGGTTTCCAAGAGGGAGACCTTTTCCAATAATTCCAGAATTAAAACTTTTAATCACTTTTTCAAT
>JAUYLM010000045.1 GCA_030698965.1 bacterium | reverse complement strand
GTCCGTTCGAGCCAGTAGCTCGTCGTTCATCTCCTCATACATGTCCCGAAGGATGACAGTTTCTCCAGTGAGGAACTTGTGCATCTCTTCGCGGGTCTTGAGCCATTCAGAGAAGGTAGGACTGGTGGAGGTGAGGATGAGAGGTTGCTGTGGGGTTTGTTGTGAGACTTCCACGACTTCCACCGACTTTTCAAACTTACCCTCAATGAGCTTTTGAAGCCCCACGGAAAGATCCTCGGGATCATAGGGATATCCATTGGGCTGTCGGAGTTGTCGCTTGATCTCAAGCAACTGTCCATCTAGGTTGTAATATGTATCGCCTGCGACAATCTTTGCCATGACGACCTTTCTTTCATCAAGCTCACCTGCGACTTGTACGGTAGGTGTTTTGGTTATTACGAAGGGCTTGACTGCTTATAAACCTACCACAATTTACAATACAAGTCAATAGATGAAAAATTACAAATTAGGGCATACTTATGCTAATGCTTGACCAATCACTAGCTACAATCCGTAAATTCATTCCAAAAAGCATTTATTCATTCTTCCAGCCCCTTTACCACTGGAAAATGGCCTTTATTTCTGCCTGCCTGTACAGCTTCCCTTCTAGACAGATAAAGGTAATCGGCGTAACTGGCACCAAAGGAAAAAGTTCTACCACAGAAATAATAAATGTAATCCTGGAAGAAGCCGGGTACAAGACCGCCGTTTCCAATACGATCCGATTCAAGATAGCAGATGCATCTACTGACAACATGTACAAAATGTCCATGCCTGGAAGATTCTTCGTGCAGAGATTCTTGAGAAAAGCCGTGGAAGCAAAGTGCGACTTCGCGGTCATGGAAATGACGTCGCAAGGATCCATGCAATACCGCCACAAATTCATAGAGCTGGACTGCTTTGTCTTCACAAATCTCTCTCCTGAACACATAGAATCGCACGGCTCATATGAAAAATACGCTCAGGCCAAAGCGAATATAGCCTGCGAAATGATAAAATCAAAAAAGACCGATCGCACAATCATTGTAAATGGCGATGACGCGGAAGCTCCGAGATTCCTGGCTTGCGAAGCAGATAAAAAAATAAGCTATGGGATAAAAGACGCGGAGCCTCATGAGGTTCTGGAAGAAGGAATTGACTTTACTTTTTCCGGACAAAAAATTCATTCTCCCCTTTCCGGGCTTTTCAATCTTTACAATCTCCTGGCAGGGATAACTTGCACGAAAAACCTGGGGATATCTGATGAAATAATAATCAGAGTAGTGGAAAAATTCAGCGGGATAAAGGGGCGTGTGGAGAAAATAGAAGCCGGCCAGGATTTTACCGTCGTCGTGGACTATGCCCACACCGCCGACTCCATGGAAAAGCTTTATCAGGCATTCGGACATAAGAGAAAAATTTGTGTTTTCGGAGCCACAGGAGGAGGGCGCGATACGTGGAAGAGGAAAGAAATGGGAAGAATCGCTGATATGTATTGCGATGAAATTATCCTGACTGACGACGACTCCTATGACGAAAATCCTGAGGAGATCACGGCGACCATAGCAGAAGGAATTGCAAATAAAAAAAGTTCAATCATTGTCGACAGGCGACAAGCCATAGCAAAGGCACTCAAGAAAGCACGTCCGGGCGATGCTGTTCTAATAACAGGCAAGGGCACGGATCCATATCTCATGGGTCCAAATGGTACAAAAACCCCTTGGAGCGACGCGGAAATAGCAAGAGAAGAACTAGAAGCCCTTCACTGAGTATTTTTGATTGAGAACATTCCTCGTCATTTCTCCGACAATTCCTCTCTCTCTCTTTATTCCATTTTTCTTTTGAAAAGCTTCTATGGCCCCCAGAGTGCATGGGCCGATCTTCCCCGTGCGTGGGCAATCATTCTTTGTCCTTCCCTCTCCCGGATAGACTCCATCAAGCAATAGCGCGCTCTGCAGGGCAAGAACATCGCTGATTCCTCCTTTGGACACAGTCAGCTCATCTTTCCATGAGTGAGGAAGCATGAGGGTGTCATAGGCGAATGATACATCATTCCCCTGACCGAAAAAATCCTGCAGTCCAAGATAGGTCTGAAAAGCCATGTCCTTAAGCACCTTCGAACGGACTTCCGAATTCTGGAATTGCGGCTCATAAATATACCCGTACTCTATGAGCATGCTGGCGGAATTTGTGGTGTTATTTGCGCCAATAGCAATGAGTTCTGACCCCTCGACTAGCCCCTCGTCTTCTGCCGGAAGATTGCTGACCGCATTGTATTTCTCCAGTCGTTTGAATACGTTCTCTGCAACAGCCCTGGTAGTAAAGCTATGGGCGAACTGAGGCTCTGGAATATAAATAGCGAAGCCGGAATACTTCCCTGGCTGGTGTCGGCTTGATCTCGGGACATCATTGAAATGGACGTGTATGGCGATGTCAATGTCGTTTTCTGTTTCCCATTTATTTATTCCGTAAAGACGCAGGGCGACATCCGCAGGAGCCTTGTTGTGCTGCATTTTGGAGACATATTTAACGGTCTCACCTTCCTTCACCTGACGCAGGGTCGCTTCCCTGTTATCCTTTAGAAACTCTATGATCTCGCTCCAATTATTTTTAAAATAGTCCATAAGGGCGGGACTCCAGATCTTCTCGTCGCGGGCAAGTATGACATCATAGTGCCCGTTGTTCTTGAGGAAGTTTCCAAGTTCCCTCGCCAGCTCTACATTCATGTTCCTTTCCTTCAGATCGCGGTATTCCGTTCCGCCCAAGTCCGGCTCGTGTCCCGGGATTATGAGGACCCGAACTTTTTTAACTGGCACAGAATTATATTTGTTATGAAGATCGGCGACGGTTACGGGATTGCGCAGGAGGACGGCGGCAATATTGCTTCCGGCATATGACAGGCTTTTGCCGATGTACTGGTAGGCCATGTCTACATAATAGAGTGCCTGCGGATAGCTGCCCATGAAATAGAGGGTGTAGAAAAGAGCGGCTATAAAAATTGCTATGATTATATTTTTCATCTATGATATAAGATCTATTACAAGAATTGTATGCCAGAACTGCCAGAAGTACAAACCACAGCCAGCGGATTAGACCGATTTGTCAGAGGACTCTCGGTAACAGACGTGTGGACGGATTATAATAGCCCGTATTACATTGGTTCGGACAACATAAAAGATCCGAAATATTTTTCCTATTTCAAAAAAATAGCCAAAAGGAAAACTATTACCAGCGTCTCCAGACGCGCGAAAAATGTCCTTATCCATCTTTCCGACAACTTCACCATCATAGTGCATATGAAGATGACGGGACATCTTCTCTACGGTGGCTACGATAGAAGCGACCCGTACAACCGCTTCATCCATTTCATACTTTACCTTTCCAATGGAAAAAACATCGAACTCTCTGATGCTAGGAAATTCGCCAAGGTAGCGATCGTGCCTACGGAAACTCTGCATCTCTCCTCTCATCTGAAGGATATTGGTCCGGAGCCTCTGGAGAAAGAGTTTACATATGAAAAGTTTGTCGAACAGATTGCGCCGAAAAAAGAGAAGAGAATAAAGCCGACACTGACTGATCAAACTGTAATCGCCGGCATTGGAAATATTTACGCCGATGAGAGCCTCTGGAGAGCCGGCATACATCCAGAAGAAACTGTGAAAAAAATTCCCATGGAAAAAATGAAGAAGCTTTTCATGGCCATAAAAGAAACTTTGGCGAAAGGCATAGATTTCGGAGGGGACTCGATGTCTGACTATAGGAACATTCACGGAAAAAGAGGAAAATTCCAGGAACTGCACCATGCTTATAAAAGAACAGGCAAAAAATGCTCTCGCCGAGGTTGCCGCGGCTTTATTATACGCACAGTCGTCGCCGGAAGAGGCACTCATTTCTGCGACATGCACCAGGAACTATCCAAAAATTCCAAATAAGACTATTCCCGCGGCGACGGAAACATTCAGTGACTCCTTCTTCCCCTTCATTGATATTTCTAGTATCTTATCGCACTTATCAAGAATTCCCCTTTCAATCCCTTCTATCTCATTTCCCAGTATTAAAAGTGATTTTTGCGGAGGCTTAGTTTTCTTGTAATCCACTGATCTTTTGTCCTGCTCCACAGCAAAAACGGTGAATTTTTCCTTTTTCAGTCCGGCGATCAGGCCAGTCAAATCTTCCACCGCCTCCCATTCCACCATTTTTTCAGCTCCCAAAGCAGATTTCGCTATATCTTTTCTCATCCTGCCGAAGCGGTCCGCGGGGGCCGGAGTATAGCCGGAAATGTATATTTTCGATACCCCGATGGCATCTGCCGTGCGGAAAATTGCTCCGACATTATGGGTACTGCGTATGTTGTGCAGAGCAAGGCATATCTCGTGCGTTTGTGATATCATATAGATACTATATATCAACAAAACATCACTTTCAAT
>JAUYLM010000042.1 GCA_030698965.1 bacterium | reverse complement strand
TGGCGTAATCCTCCGAAGGTTATGTCATTATTTATTTTAATTTTTGACAATAGTTTTGAAAGTTCAAGGGCTGGATTTGGGATCAGTCCTCCGAAAAGGCCAGAGTGCCGGTCATTTGAGTGAGCCTGGTAAACTATGCGCATATTTCCTCCGCCTCGGAATGATACATCAAGGGTGGGACTAAGGCCCTTCATTTCTCCATCAGAAATAATGACTAAGTCGCATTCCAGAAGCTTTTTGTTTTCTTTTATAATTTTAGATAGGTAAGGGTTGCCCGATTCCTCATTGCCTTCGATCATAAAGGTGACATTCGAAGAAAGGGCCCCCTCCTTTATGGCACTGAATACACTTATCATGTGGGCTAATATCTGTCCTTTGTTATCTATTACTCCACGTGCAATATATTGATCCTTTCTTTTTTTAAGTATAAAAGGATCACTTTTCCACCCATCTCTAATATCTGCCGGTTGGACATCATAGTGACCGTAGATTAATGTTGTTTTCAGGTCTGGATTTGCAAAGTATTTAGCAATAATCACGGGATTGTAGCCATTTCCACTAATAGTCCTGATTGTAAAGCCATTTCTTTTAAATAGTTTGGTCATCCAGACTACTGCTTTGGTGATTTCCTTTGCATATGAAGGGTCAGTTGAGACAGTTTTAAATGCTACGAACTCCGCCAACAGTCCAATATATTCTTTTTGTAATTTTTTTAAATTCATTTTCATGACTTTGGTTGTTAATTAAAGGCTGGAGGGGTGCGTGAGGCACTTTCCTCCAAGCCTTCGCTAGATCATCGAACTGCCTGGTCCGCCATGCATAGGATACATGGATAACCTCTTCACGGTTACGACGGCCTTACTGTCTACTCCTCTGGCAACTTTTATTTTTCTGGTTATTTTCACAGAAAAACGAGAGATTCCAGAGCCATTCTGAATGTTTAGTTTCTTCATAATTTTTTAAAAAAAGACATCAGCTTTGCGAGAGCTGACTTCTGATAATTACTTTAGTTTTTTATCCTTTTTAGCGGATGAGTACTTTAGCATAAGTCAATTCTCGAGTATGTGAAATGTGAACCAGGTGCCAGAAGCTGACCTTGGTTAGGGAGCACATATATCGATGAATTGCCTGCGCTAAAATTTGCATAACCGTAATGCTAGCAATAGTCAATTGTAATGTCAACAGCAGATATGTTAATATGTCTAAATAAGATAATAAATAACAATATGAAACAAGTAACCATCTACTCGACTCCCACCTGCCACTTCTGCATGTTGGTGAAGGACTATATGAAGGCTAATAATATACCTTATACCGAGCACGATGTGGCTTCAGACCTGGAAAAAAGGAAGGAAATGATAGACAAAAGCGGTCAGATGGGCGTACCGGTAATGGACATTGAGGGTAAAATCATTGTTGGTTTTGATGAAAATGAATTTGCAGAAGTAGTGGGAATAAAGTAATATCCATTACTCCTGCCCCTGTAGTTCAACGGATAGAACGAATTTCTCCTAAGAATTTGATCCAGGTTCGACTCCTGGTGGGGGCACCATTGTAGCAGTCAGTCTTCCTTTTTTGGCATTATTTGCTATACTCTTCCCATGACCCCGGAAGAAAGATCGCTCCTTGAGCGCACGCACCAGCTTGCGGAAGAAAACAATGAAATTCTCCGTTCAATAAAGAGACGGAATAGGCTAGGGACGGCCTTGAGGGTATTCTACTGGGCGGTCATAATAGGAATTTCGTTCGGAGCCTTTTATTTCATTCAGCCTTATCTGGACTTTCTGAAAGGCATGGCGGGCAGTGATAACGCTACGAGTACTCAAAGTAATTACAATAAGGATCTTATGGATCTGTTAAAATAAAATGCCGAGGTAACTCAGTTGGTAGAGTGTTTCCCTGAAGAGGAAAAAGTCGGCGGTTCGAATCCGCCCCTCGGCACCACGAAACGCATGCGGAATTTTGGCGGATTTTTTCATACAAAATACCCGCCTGCCCACTCACTTTTCTTCCCGAAAGGAGGAGGTCGGGGGGATGCCTAACTATTATATCCTAATTTGGGATTATACCACAATAGGATATAGTATAGAAATACTTATGGACAAGTCGGTTTATTCAAAGGACTACAAAGACATCATAGAACGCCTAAAAATAGCTCGTGTTGAGGCTGGACTGGCGCAACAGGACATTGCTGATAAGCTAGGCAAACCACAGTCGTATATATCAAAAATAGAGTCTGGTGAAAGACGATTGGATGTTGCAGAGATCAAGAAGTTTGCAACTATATATAAAAAAGATGTTTCCTTTTTTATAAAATAATATGGCTAAGATTTTCTCAAAGAAAGAAGCTATTGAATATCTTGGTCTCGATGACAAAACTTTTGATAACTATTTCAAAAATGCCGCTGAATTTCCATGCCTTGATAGAAATGGTGGAAGAGGTAGGTTTTACTTTGATGAAAATATACTTTGTAAATGGAAAGAAGGTTTAGCGTGGAGGACAGTTGAGTTAGATAAGGAAGATTATGCTTTGTGTCTAGATTTTTCACTAGCGATGCATTTTATAAATTATGTGCAATCAGACTTTGGTACTGGGCGACAGAGAGAATTTGGACAAAAAATTACAAACTGGGTTAAGGGGCAACTGGGCGAAGTGGCCGTCAAGAAATTTTTTAAGAGGGAGTTTGGTATAAATATTGAACTAGATTTCGATATTCGTGATGAGATTGTTTTGCAAGATATAACAGGAGTTGAGAATAATGGTGAAATGAGAGCTCCTAAAATTGGAGTTGGAATAAAATCATCAAAACCTAAGAACGCCTTCTTGATACTTGGAGAAAATGAGATAAAAATCAAAGAGCGTAGATCAGATATTTATATCTATTGTCGTCCCAATATTCCCGATGACCATCTTTTAAGAATTGCAAAGAAGGAAATAAATGTGATCGTAAAAGATAAACCGCACTATTCAAAATACAAGGATATAATGCCAGATTTTATAAATATACCTTGTGAAGTTGTAGGTTGGTGTTATTATTCTGATCTGAAAGAGGTAAAGGAAATTCCTGGACAAGTATTTGATGGTATCCGATTTGTTAAAGAATCTGGACTTTTGAGGAAATCAAAAAGTGATTGGCAAAAACTTATAAAGCAACTGTAGTTCCAGTCTTTACCTCATCGAACAGACTTATCAACTCTTGTTTATCTGCGTTATCGCTGACGATTTTTGGTTCAATATACTCATAAGGGATTCCTGCAAATGTCTTTAAGACGGCAGAAATGATAATTTGTGCTCCAACAGGAGGAACAGCCATGCCTATCTGTTTCCTCGCACTTTCTTTTGATCCCTCAAACACAAAATTATCAGGGAAAGATTGTAATCGAGCTCGCTCGCGATTCGTAAGGGCTCGATGTTCTGACCAATGGTATACATGCGTTCCACCGCCACCACTACCAGTAATTGTGTATGCAGGTTTATTTGGGTCTAATCGTTTATAAATTTGACTCATTCGAGCGCCTTTTACATTTAGCCTCAAATGCATCGGTATGCCCTCATACCACGCATTTTCTCCTGCGGGAATATGTTTTAATCTCTCGATGACCGCCATAGATTGTTTTGTGAGTTCATTATTTTCTGTATTATCAGAAATTTGTGGGTTTTCTATGGCTGTACGAGCAGTTACATATTCATATTTTGTTGTTGGAGCAGGAATCTTAAATCTCAAGTCAAGATCTTTTCGTATCCCGATAATTACAATCCGGTGTCTTTGTTGCGGCACACCATACTCTTCGAATTTGTATAAATGTGGAGTAAGAACATAACCTTTACCTGCTGATCCCAGATCTTTCAAAATTTGTTTAAAAGCATTGCCACCATTGGCACTTTGCAATCCACTAACATTTTCAGCTATGAACCACTTTGGATTATGTATTCCTATTGCTCTAACCCCATAGGAATATAGAGGACCAAATTTTCCATCAAAACCTTTTTGCTCTCCGACAATACTAAAATCATTACAAGGAAATCCAAAGGCTAATACATCAAATTTTGGTACTTTTTTGAAATCTATTTCTTGGACACGAGCGCAGATAACATTTTTTTCGTTTCCATCATGAATATTACGAGCATATGTTTTACAAGTATCGGCATCATAGTCATTTGCCCAAACTGGTTCAATGCCATAAATTGTGTTCAGATTTTCAGCAAAAGACCACATTGCTCCAAGAGCAAGTCCTCCGGGGCCAGAGAATAATTCTGCTAATTTAAATTTAATTTCTTTTTTCTTCATAAAACTTGTTAACATTATATCACTTTTCCGACCGGTTCATAACGATATACACTTTCTTCCTGCATTTGTTTTATAACCTCAATCACTTTTCCATTCACTAAGTATTCATCCAGATCATCCTCATGGATGTGGATTGGTGGGAAAAAACTACTTGATTCAGATTGCAAAATGACCTGTCTATGAATCTTGTCCTCTGTAAAACGCTTGATATTCGCAAGTCCGCTAATGACTGAAAGGACATAGTCTCCAGTTTTTGCATTCTTATCCTCACCGTCAACTATGACATAGTCACCATCCTCTATTGTTTTTCCATTTATGTCCGCTCTATTCATTGATACCCCGACTGCCTTTACTGCAAACAAGTTATCTACATTATCGGTGGGAATCAGTTTTCTCGAAACAGGTAGTATTCCCTCAATGTGTTCCTCTGCAAGCATTGTAGCGTCTCCACAATTTGCTAATCCTAAAATTGGAATTGAGAGCATATTTCGTGTCCTTGTTTTAGAAAGCATTGGTGATTTCATAAAACTAGCCCTTGTTTTCTTTCCATCATCAAGAAGTCCTATCTTTTCTAAATGAAATTTAACTTTTTGAGGATGGTCTACACCGATGAGTCTTCCAATCTGCCGAAGTCCCATCTTCCTTAGATCATATTTTTGTGAAAGTTCTAAAAGTTGTTGTTGGATGTGATGCATTATGTGTATATTGTAGCGGCACAGGGTACTAGTCGTCAACTGTTGACAACTTGTTGAACAAATACATGTTTTGCCACTTGCTTTTTAAAAGACTGCCGCTTAAAATGTAGCTATCATGGTAGCTTAAAAGAGAGACCCATCTCTCTTTTTTGTTTTAATCCCCCGAAAAGCATGGGATGGCGCGGAAACCTCTCCCCCCAGACCCACGAGCTTCCGCGCCGACTGCATCTGCATTCAGCTCCGCCACACCAAAGCCCCCAGTAGAGATGGGTGGCGAGGCGCTAGGAGTTCTTTTGAAAGTGGGTTCGAGCGAAATCGTACAATTCCACAGAATTAGTAAAATCAGCCTAATTAAATAGTCTTCACCTTCAACTTAGAAAGTCTTTTCTTATCCAATTTAGGCAGTTTCAAGATAAGTAGGCCGTGTTTTTCTATGGCTTCTGACTCGTCTACATCAATCTCAGATGGAAGCGTGATTGTCCTTGAAAATGTTCCCCAGTAGAGCTCGCGCGCGAAATAATCTTCTTCTTTTACAACTTTTTCCTCTTCGCGCCGGCCTTTTATTGTTACCATGTCACGAGTTATGGAAATATCCAGATCTTCTGGCCGTACTCCGGCAATCATAGTTTTTATGACTATCAGTTCAGGTGTCTGGTAGACATCAACGGTTAGCTCACCGTCCTTTTCTTCCTCTTCATCGGACCAGCTGGATGAAGCTGGAGCATGTTTCCTAGGGTTCTTCTCTTCTTTTTCTTCCATTATTTCATCTCGCTCATCGTCCACGCGGACTGAGCCTGTGAGTCTCTCAAAAAATGATTTCTTTTCTTTTGCCATTTTAAAAAGTTAATTAATAAAATCAGTCTATCCTGTATTTTTCGTAGGCATGGGGCGGATGATCTTCACTTCTTCAAAAAGAATGATGAGAATGATTGTCGCGACCCATACCCAGCCGAAGACTTTGAGTGTATCCGTTGCTGTTCCGTTTATTATAGCTAAATTAAAGCTGGTGTGCAATGCCACTGCAATGATAACTCCGATTATTACCGAAAAAGATTTAACAATGGCTCCGCGGTAGAAAGCCAATCCTACCGCAAAGCCTATGAATGCAGAGGAAACTACATGAACTAGAGTCGCTCCTATGAAGCGGAGATTTCCCGTAACTATGGATGCCGCCAGTTGCCCGGAATTCAGAGGTGATAGGATAAATAGTGCATTTTCTAAAGCTGAAAATCCCAGAGCGACTGTAATGCAGTAGATCATCGCGTCGATAGGCTCATCCATATATTTTGATCTTAGAGCAACAATGGCTACGGCTGAGAATTTGACAATTTCTTCTATGGCCGCCCAGACAACATATTTATATACGCTATCAGTTATGAAATCCTGGGCAATTTTTTCAAAAATAATGGCTATTATGACCGATACGCCTCCCGCAATAAAGGTTATAGCCAGAATATTCCTTGGTTCCGGATGAAGATTGTCCTCTTTCAGCCAGAACCACAGCCAAAGCATGGCCGGCAGAATACCTGCCAGAAGGGCGTAAACAATATTAGTTAATGGCATGCTGTAAGTATAGCGCAACTGTTGCGTCTACTATAATGGATTTTGTCCACAACAACTAAAACCTTAACCTTTAGGAGGTTCAGAAATGAACGTGTGTAAGCTGATACCAGCGGTTTGTTCTCTTTTCGCGCATATAGCCGTTTTTGCCCAGTCGGTGGATCCCAATCCCACGATTAAGATCATCCCTTCATTTGGCCCCCCGCCTTACGCGGATTCATTCGCCGCGTACAGCACCGGAGCTGTGAACACTGTCAGGTCAACGGGTACGTTGCCATTTGGCATCCCGTCATCTCCTACGGAAGCGAGACAGCTAAGTGTTCTCTCTATCGATGATTTCCTTACTATTCCAGAGGGATCAAACATTCCTTTCTATCGCCGGAATTTTTCCCCGACTGCGCCGTGGCATAACGAGCGGGGAGGGACGATCTGGTACTGGATTGACGTGGAAGCTGCGACGGGGAAAACTATCTCCTTAGTCGGCATTCAGGCAACCTTGAGCAGTATCGATCCGAATAATCTGCTTGGGAAAAGTGTAAACTTTTCCACAAACGGATACGGAGTCGCGACCCTTGGAATAATGGAAGATGAAACTCTAATCCAGAGCGGTCAGCCTTCCAGTACTCAGGTTAAGAGGGTAATCGTCGCTATCGGATCAAAGTCATTTCCGGTTAAAAACATGGCTGATATTGCGATAGTGGACAATTACCTGGCGCAGTTTCCAAGCTGGGGAACCACGATCTCTGTTACGGCAGGATCGACAACGGTCAGCAAGACGTTTCTGAAGGGAATAGCTCTGCCACGACTGATCCCCACCATCGCTTTTGTGGGAAGGGTGAAGCAGTTCCAGGTTATTGCAGAGAACACAGGTTCAACCAATAACTTCACACTTCAATCATCAACGAATTTGGTGAATTGGACTGATGTTTCCAGCATCAGGGCGGGGCAGACGAATGGCATATCCAGTCAGCTATCATACCTATTCTTCAGGCTTAGGCCGTAAGTTGGGGAAGGTCGATTAACGAGAATCCTCCTACCGGCCAGTTAGGAGGATTCTTTTTTTAAAGATGAATAAATTTATGCCTAAAATTATTTTATTGCTTTTTCTGCTAATGGGGTTCCAAGTACCTCATGCTTTGGCGACGGAGATTCCACCGTGTCCCTTCAATCCGCAGACAGGAAGGACTATTGTTAATTTTACGATTGGGGGACATATAGCCACTCTGGAGGAAGCAGCCATTGTTTCTGATACTCAGAATTATCCGACTTTTACATACAGGAAGAATTCCTTGCCGGCGACTCTTTCCGCCGGTGTTTATAATATTACGCTATTCGGTGTGGATTTGGGGATTGACAGGGCGAGCTTGGTGACCGAACCAAATGAGAGATGGTTCGTAATCCTAAGTAATGGATCCAATGAAGTTGTCCGCACCAATCCCACAGATGACTTGCAGGATGGAGTAAACACAGCTACTCAGGAAAAAGTAGTAAATACCAGCCTGGATCTATTGCTGGATATCGATTCATTTGTCGCTTATCATGCCCAGTATCCGGATACATCCAGTCCTAACAGCCTCTTTCCGATTTGCGCGGCCTTTGATTTGATACCCCCACCGCCTCCACCCCCGCCTGCCATTCCTCCGGTTCAGGATAATTCCGTGGACGGGGATGTAAATATCGCCACACCGCCGGTACAGGATCATGCTGTCGAAGGGGCAAGTGTCATTGATATGCCTCCTACTCAAGATAATGTCTATGCAAATGCCATTAGCAACCCAACGCCGCCAGTCCAGGATAATGTCGTAAGCGGAGGTGTCGGGGGAGGCGGAGGACCTCCACCCCCACCGCCTCCAATAATAGATAACAGTATATCCGGAGGCAGCGGTTACGTTGTTCCCCCAGTATTGGCAGCGCCTCCTCCGGTCATTGTTTATACTCCGATCTTTCCTGATGCCGGGATCCACAGGAGAGGGGGCGAAAAAGAAAAAAATACACTATGGAATCTTCCGTATCTGATAAACAAGGAA
>JAUYLM010000039.1 GCA_030698965.1 bacterium | reverse complement strand
AGCCAGAATTTCCCAGGTCATCACCAAAGCGGCAATGATCGCGATCGGAATAGCAGACATGACTTTCGCTTTCATATCCGCAACCTCCGCCAGCTTTTCTTTTTTTGATTGATTCAAACCAAGATGCGCGGCGTGTTCTTCTTCTGACATACCCATCTCTTCAGCGGTAGAAATGTCTAGAGAATACCCAAGAGACTCTATTTTCTTGGAAAGATCGTGCGGATTTGTCTTTGATTCGTCAAAAGTTATCTTGGCTGTTTCGGTCCCATAATTCACCTCGGCAGAATGAACTCCTTCTGTCTTCTTGAAAGACTTCTCAATGATTCCTGCGCATGAAGCGCAGTGCATTCCTCTTATCTTATACGTATTTGGGTTTTTCATAGCGTCTAGTATACCCCCACGGGGTATGAAGGTCAAGAGAATAGAATATCTATATGCTACAGCGGCTAGCACTCTTGGAAGACTGCGGCATTATGGTCTGTGAAGAAATTTTCGCGTAGCCGAAAGAGCTTGAATATTCTTGACCGAGAATTTTTTCCGGATCCACGTTCTTCCAGTCAATTCCATTCTGCTTAAGATATTGGGCGATTGTCTGATAAGTATCCGGAAACCAGCTTGAACTTGCGATCAGAGCAGCTTTCCACATATCACCTTCAGACGCCCCGCGGGAAGCCATTAATTCCAAAAGCCCGAGCATGGCCATGCCATGGTTGCAGTCAGGAAAATGCGTGGAATTCCCGCAGCACGGCCTGTATATCCCCTTTGCAACCTTCTCTACCAGCATCTGCTGATCTTCCGTAAGTCTCACAAAGTCGTGCATGGAATAATGATCCATTACCGGTCCATTTGACACCGTCCATCCTCCGACCGATGCCATTGTCTCGGGACCGCCGTACCTCATCTCTGCCATAGGGCCACTTTCCAATATCCTATTTTTATTTGCCAGGCCGAAAGCCCACAACAAGTTCAGCTCCGTCACGCGAGAAATCTTCGAGGAGTCAATGACTCCCGCCGCTGTCAGCTCGTCGAGCAGTTTCTCCTCTATTTCCAAAGGAAGTATACTACCCCCTCCGAGCATGACCGCTTTTATGCTTTGCTCCTTGACAGGAAGACTGTCTCTCTTAGGAACTTGACGGTCATTCACGATCCATGCGATTGATATCATGGCTGCGGCCGCAACAACTGCCATAGGGATGGCATTCGGACTACTTTTCTGGGTGTGATTATTTTCCATATTATTCTTTGCAGCAGTCCGCCAGCTTAGTTACCAAATCTTCAAGCCGCCCGCTTTCTTTGGCAGCCTCTTTTATTTTTCCGGCATCCAGCAGTTTGAGCTTGAGCGCCCAAAATATGGAGTATGCCCGGTAAGCATCCTTGAACATGGCGAGTGCCTCATCATTTTTTCCTTCAGATTGGAGCTTGTTGCCAACTTCGATAAGCCTCATCGACACAGAAAGAAGATGCTTGGAGGCGCACCACGTTTCTCCTTCATGATTCGGCATAAGCTTCGCGAGAAGTTCCTTTCGCATGCTTCTGATTTCTGATGATGTATTGAGATATTCGTCTTTGCCTGTTTTCATGGCCGTGAAGTAGAAATGTTCCTCAAGACTGATAAGATTCATAACCGCCAGGCTCAGATCCTCAGTAGTGGAAAGATCTACCCCTCCCTCTTCCCTGGCTAATTCTATTTTAGACATAAATTCTTTGAATGTTTTCATGTTTTTAGATGTATAAGACTAATATTCCAATAATAATCATTGCTATGCCAGCCCAGAGATGGACATTTTTCATCTGCGCGATCTTCCACTCCCTGACCTTGTCTATAAGGGCTGGATTGGCCGAAATCCAGAGAGTCGCAATAAGAGGCGCTATAAGGATCACATTATAGAGAAGAAGATAAATGAAGCCTCGAAAATAAGTTTCATAATCATGAAGGAGTCCTATCACCATGAGATAAGGACCTCCCATGCAGGGGAATTGGCAAAGACCGACAAGGAGCCCGAGCGCGAAAGCTGCAGGAAAAGAAACTTTGTTGATGAGCCTGCCCATAGCGCGGTGAGCCGAATCAGGAATCTTCAGCTTGATCGGAAAATTCGGGAAAATTGCGCCAAGAAGATTCAGAATTCCGAAGACAATAAGGATAGACGCGCCCAGCTTTCCCATGAAGTGAGGAACACTGAATATATGGATGACCTTGAGAATGCCTATGCCTATAGTAAAGTAAGCGAAGAATATGCCGGCGACGTATAGCCCTCCGATCTGAAGGATTTTTTTTCTAGAAACCGCCAAACCAAAGAGGAATGCTATTGTAATCAGAAGAATGGAGAACGAGCACGGATGAACGCTGTCCAGAAGAGCTGAAAATGCCACAAGAGGAAGGAGCCACACTCCTTCATCACTGATATTCCACAGAAAGTCCGAGAGGCCGGAACTATATTTCAGGGCGACCACCACCGTTAGCAACAGCAGTATGACTCCAATGCTTATAATAAGTCTTTTCATAATTATGGAGTTACCAATGCTTTTATTTCGAAGGTAATCCTGCCTCCGGAAGAATCAGTAATGGTTATGAAGCGATTTATAGACCCCACGCCGGCTGGACCGTGAGCATTCGGATCGTATACCGCCCTTATCACCCTTGTTTCTCCAGCTTTGATAGTATCATCTGTTGCTGTGCTGCCTGACATGCCAGCCATGCCGAAAGGGCCTTTGGTCGATCCGTCGGGCAGAAGGAGATAAGCAAGGGTGCACATGCATGAAGTCCTGATATCCTGAATTGTGATATCCTTATCTGTAGGATTGCTGAACGCGAATTCTTTAAAAACATCCCCTTTTTTCATGGAGATCCTGCCGAAATTGTAAAGCATTTCCGGCGCATCCAGAGCGCTCTTTTCCGATAAGGAAGGGTCGCCCTGAATAGGAATTGTCTTTCCGGTATTTCCCAAACCCCAGACAAGAACCCCGACAACGGCAAATAAGACTAAGAAGGTAAATATAATTGGTTTCATTTTCTATTGTCAATAATTAGGCTGGTAAAAGGACAACTAGAAAGAAGAGGGGCTGTTTTCCAAAAGAGACAGCCATCGGTTTATTTTTCTTTTATTTGAGTCGGGCTGAAAATTATGTGTGGAGTATGCGAAAGCCGGATGTTCCAAAAGCGGAAGAGTATAAATTATAATCGAAACCAGGAGAGAAAACGCCAGAATTATTAGAATTGACCTGATAGGAATGTTTGAAAATGAATTATATGCTGAAATGTGATGGATCGCTGCAGCCACAGCGTCTTGGGAACAGATAGACTGGCCCATTGCGGAGAATGGACACTCGCCATGCATTCGCCCTCCGGCTTCGGCCATGTTAAAGGAGAAGCTGAAAAGCACGGATACAATCAGTGAAGCTAGCAGGAGTGCCGGAATGGCTTGTTTAAAAGAAAGTTTTGTCATAAATTTCTACTTCTGGGCTAAGCGGTATATCTTTAGAATTTCATCCGTCGCTTTTTTTTCGTGACCATGCTTCATCTCATGCGCTATGTGGGTCTCCAAATGGTTCTTTAGTATAAGGTTTCCAACACCGGAAAGCGCCTTTCTGATAGCTTCGATCTGAGTAATGATATCTACGCAGTACTTCTCCTGTTCGACCATTTCCTGAACACCTCGAACCTGCCCAGCTACAATAGAAAGGCGCCGTTTGGAATTTTCCCTGATTTCCTGTTTCATTCTTTCATTATACCCCCATGGGGTATACAGGTCAATGGGATAACTTGATCGCATATCCCACAACCAGCAACCCTAGGATAAAAGGAACAAGCACCCTGTGGAAATGCTTATGACCGGCACGGTGATGGGTTTCCGGAATCAAGTCTGAAAGTCCGATATACGCAAAGATCCCTGCTACCCCGGCGAGAAGATACGGCAGCCAGCCCACGATTGATGATACGGCAAAATATCCGATGCCGATTCCCACAAAAGTCGCTAATCCTGATAACACATTAACCCATATGACTTTCGCATTTGACCATCCCCTGTCTAGTAGAATAGAGAAGTCGGCGATTTCCTGAGGCACCTCATGAGCCGCGATTGCCAGAGCTGTTGTAAGCCCGAGAGCCGGATTGGCAACAAAGGCTATTGCAATAGCGATTCCATCCAGGAAGTTATGGAGGGTATCCCCCGCTATGACCAGCGCCGGGAGGGATTCCGTATGCTCACCCTCGTGTTCTCCGTGGCTATGAGCGTGTCTCTTGAAATACTTCATGACCCCTCGCTCAAGAGCAAAGAATACCGTAATACCAGCGAGAAATGCGAAAAATATGTAGCGAGGCTCTTCAACCGCCTCAATCGCTTCAGGCAATAAATCCAAAAAACTTACACCCAGAAATGCCGCCGCAGAAAAAGCCAGGAGCGAAGTCATCATCTTCTTGACTTGTTCCCGCCTCCAGAGGACAAAGAGACCTCCGACTAGAGCGAGCATACTACCTATCAAACCGTATAGTATAAGTTGCATATGGCAAGATTAACCTAAATGATTCTCTATTGCAATGAACTCAAATTTTTAGCTTACCACCACCCTGATAAATCTTCTTTTGCCGATTTTTAATACCAATGTTTTATCCGGCACAAAGTCTGGGTCACTGATTTTCTTATCGCTTTCATCACGTATGGCACCTTCTTTAATGAGGCGCCTCCAGTCACTTTTTGAAGATATGATGTTACACTCTATCAATTGATCAGTAAGCGGCTTGCTTTTGTCAACAATTAAATCTGGTATATTTTCGGGTAACTCTTTTTTAGTGAATGTCTTCTCCCAATTTGCTTTTGCAGTAGCGCCTGCTTCCATGCCGTGGTACATACTTACAATCTCGCTTGCAAGTTCCAATTTGATATCTCTGGGATTCGTTCCTTGACCAAGTCGTCCTTTCAATTTATCAATTTCCGCAACAGACAATCTCGTACAGTCTGTAAACATCTGGAGCATCCCTTCATCCGCCAAGGCCATAACTTTACCGAACATATTTTCGGCGGAGTCATTCAGTGCGACACCGGTTCCGAGACTTTTGCTCATTAATTTTTCGCCCGTTATCGGATTGGTAAGCAAAGTCGTGGTAATTACAAATTTTTCTTTATTAAGATATCTCTTCACCAGTGTTCTGCCCGCAAGCATATTAAATGTCTGGTCTGTTCCCCCTATCTCGAGATCAGCATCAAGTGCGACAGAGTCATATCCCTGCATAAGCGGATAGAAAAATTCATGCACAAAGAGTGGCTTATTTTCAATAATACGTTTCTCAAACATATCTCTTTCAAGCATCTGCTGCACGGTAAAGTTAGAGCCCAGTTTAACAATTTCTTCAAAATCAAGCTTAGAAAGCCACTCTCCATTGAATTTGAACTCAATAGGATTTTCCTTATTTGAAAAATCGAGAATTTTTCCAATCTGCTCTTTGAAAGAATGGAGGTTTTCTGACACCTGCTCCTTTGTGAGCTGTGTACGCATGGCGGTTTTATCGCTCGGATCTCCGATCATTGCAGTAAAATCTCCCACAAGCACAGTAATGCGATGTCCAAGCTTATGGAATTTTTCCAGAATCAGATAATTTGTTGAATGTCCGAGATGCACATAGTCGGCAGTTGGATCGATACCAACATAAATAGTTATCCTTTTCCCTGAAAAAAGCAGCTCCCGCAAAGAGTCTTTGGACGGATATATAGAATCAATGGATCGGGATAAAATCTCATCAATCTTGTCTTTATCGGTAATAACCTGCATATGCAGGGTATTATAACATTTTTTTTGGAAATGAGAAGGCGGTTGCAGAAAAGTTAGAACTATATTTGAGAAAAGGAATGATGCGACTATCTACATTCTTGACTTTTCTATCACTGAATGGTGTCTGATATAACCACAGGTACAGCTATTCTTTCTGAGAAATTAATAATAAATGATAATATTTTTGCAATCGCCTCGTCTTTCTTTTGTGCATCGCTCGCTGCAACCTCTTTGGCAAATTCATACAGTTTAATGTTACTGACTTTTAGTTTTCGGTGGTTTGAACGGAGAAAATAATAAAGGGTAACAACTGCAACCCTTTTATTTCCATTTTGGAATGGGTGATTTTTAACCATCAAGTAAAATAACATTGCAGCCTTACCTTCAAAGGTTGGATAAAGACTCTTTCTATTAAAGGTTTGGAACGGTGTCTGTAAACAACTTTCCAACTTATCTGGGTATCTTGTATCAAAGGGTGGAATTGGTTCTCCATACTCCATCAATTCTTGAGCAAGACTAAATGCAATATATTCTACTTCTGATACCGTTAATCTATGTATCGCCGGTCTAGCCATATTATTCTTGACCTAAAAGTTTTAGGGCTTCGCCATATTCGGTTACAGCTTTTTTTACTATCTTCTTAAT
>JAUYLM010000038.1 GCA_030698965.1 bacterium | reverse complement strand
TATCTTATATTTCGTTGTTTATTATTGCCATCATATCACTATGGAGGAATATAAATATTTCGTTTACTGAAAAAAGCGTGTTCACGGGACTACTGGCGGCGTATGCGGTTCACAATATATTCGTATTCGACAACATCGCCAGCTACATGCTCTTCTTCATGGTTCTGGGCTTTATCCATTCCATCCGGGCGGAAAAATCTGTCAAATGGCTGGAGATCGGGGACGAGCAGAGCGAGAATAAGATAGTGGTGAGAGACTATATATATGTGCCGCTGATCGCCATTCTCCTGGTTTCATCTCTGTACTTCGTGAATGTCAGACCTATTCAGGCCAATACACGCCTGATCAGCGCATTGAGCTCATGCTCCGGAGGAACGATGCCGTCTCCAGAACTTTATGCAAGGGCTCTTGAGCTCGACCAGTACATGGCCAATCAGGAAATACGCGAACAGCTTCTGTCCTGTGCCGGAAGAGTTGCCCGCATCGATCTGCCGCTGTCCGTGAAAGATGAATTTTATGCTTTGGCTAAAAAGGAAATCAATGCGCAGGTTGAGGCTACGCCCAATGATGCCAGGGCATATATCCTCGGTGGGGCGTACTTCAACAATGTGGGGGATTGGGAGAGTGGCAGGCCTCTCCTGGAAAAAGCCGTGGAGCTTTCTTCGAACAAGCAGAGCATCATGATCGAGCTCATTACGAATTACATAAATTCAGGAAGGGAAAAAGAAGCCCTTGTCCTTGCGGAAAAGATGCATGAGTCGGCTCCTGAAAATCCGAATTCAAAAATCGCCTACCTGTCCCTTCTCATACTAAACATGGAGGGCAGGAAAGCCGTGGAAACATTCGGGAATGAGCCGGACCTCTTCCTCGACCAGCGCATCATCTCGATCTACGTAAGGATGAAGCAGTTCCCCCAGGTAATACTGGCTTATAAAGCTTTGATTGAAAAAGAGCCTGATAATCTGCAGTACTATGGTTCCCTGGCGGCGGCTTATCTTGCAAATGGACAGCGGCAGGAGTCCATTGCGGTTCTCAGAGAAATGGAAAATAAGTTCCCGCAGGTGAAAGATCAGGTACAGGATGTCATAAAAGAAATACAAGCTGGACGGAATCCTCTGTAGGGTATACAATATTCATGTGTGAGTCTTAAAGTGCGGGTTCCAAATAAATGTTTACACAGCGTCCTGCCTCGGCAGGATTTTGTGTTTATGGCCGGTGATGCTACTATAATATGGATTGTTCCAAGTGCTGGCGACGGCTGTACTCACATTTAATTTAAACATTATATTTGGAGCTCGCACCCGCCGCCAATATTTGGCGCAATCAGAAAATTTGTCCAATTTTTCCATAAAGCAATGAAGATTGAAAAAGATAAAAGCCTGAAGGAAATGACGACTTTTAAAATTGGGGGAAACGCCCAGTTTTTTTGTATTATTGAGAAGGAGGAGGATATCGTGGAGGCGGTGAAGTTCGCCAAAGAAAATAATCTACGTTTTTTTGTCCTGGGGGGAGGGTCGAATATTCTGGTTTCTGATAAGGGGTTTGGCGGGTTGGTGATGAAGATGGAAATGAAAGGGATTGATTTCAATGGGGGGGTTGTTTCGGTGAAGGCGGGGGAGGATTGGGATAATTTTGTCGGCGAGACGGTGAGTCGGGATTTATACGGTCTCGAAAATCTTTCTCTGATTCCCGGAACATGCGGGGCGGCTCCGGTGCAAAATATCGGAGCATATGGAAGCGAGGTCAAGGATACGATCGTGTCCGTGCGGGCTCTTGATTCGAAGAAAATGGAATTCAGGGATTTCTCGAATCCTGATTGCGAATTTGAATATAGAAACAGCTTATTCAAGAGGGAAGCCGGACGCTATGTTATCTCCTCGGTTATCTTTAATTTGAAAAAAAACGGGGAGGTGAATACTGATTACAAGGATATTGCCGAGTATTTTCTTTTGAAAGGCATCATGAGGCCTTCGCTGAAGGATGTCCGCGAGGCGGTGGTCCATATCCGCACAAATAAATTGCCGGATGTGAAGGTTCTCGGCACGGCTGGTTCATTTTTTAAGAATCCTATTCTCGCGCACGGACAGGCGAATGAATTGAAAAAGAGATTTCCGGAATTACCCGTCTATCCATTTAGCGATGAAAATGTGAAAGTTTCTCTGGCCTGGATATTGGATCATGTCTGCGGGTTCAAGGGCGCGACAAAAGGGAATGTCGGGACTTATAAGAATCAGGCGCTGGTCCTTGTGAATAACGGTGGCGCCACAGCGAATGAAATAAAAAGTTTCGCGCATGAGCTGGCGAGAGCGGTTCAAGAGAAAACGGGAATCGAGGTTGAGGCGGAGATACAGTATGTGGGAGAATAATATGGGAGAGTAAAAATATTTTTTTATTTTTTTAAATAATTTTTTAAAAACTTATCCACATATTTTGAAAAAAACCATTGTAATTTTTTTTACATGCATCATAATAGTAGATAAGTATTGCGATCGACGTCGAAATTCGCATGCTTCGTTAGAAACGAAATCTCATTCACAATTTCAATACCATGGCAAAGAAGAAGAAGGCAGCTAAGAAGACTTCAAAAAAGAAGTCAAGAAAGTCTCGAAGATAGTTTGAAAAAAACAGCGACGCTCAGAAAGAGGCCGCTGTTTTTTGCTGTTGTTTTTCTCTGCTTTTTTTCCATTGAAATTTATGTTATAGTGCCGATTACCATGGCATTTGTATTGAAAAATATCTTCGGGGATCCAAATAAGAAAGCCCTGAAAGCCTATGAACCGCTGGTTGAAAAAGTGGGCGCGT
>JAUYLM010000030.1 GCA_030698965.1 bacterium | reverse complement strand
CATCCGCCTTTGTGCGGTGGATTGCCCGAGGAGGGTGAAGGTAGCGGTGAAAAGCGATAACTGGCTTACGGGTGTATCAAGAGTGCTATTCCAACAAAGGACTTCCATTCGTGGGAGTTTTTTGTTGTAGAAAATATAGTGAGAACAGGGGTTGGGCAGAAGCCTACAAAATAAGGTTTATTTAGGATTTTACACAAGAAATGATATGTGAAGTATTGATTTTTTGGGCTATTCCTGTATAGTATAGGTATAAGTCACCCGCGCCTCTGCAAGGAGTGTGCGGGTTTCTTTTTGGGGTATAATAAAAAGCATGGAAAGAATTTCTGTATATATAGATGGTGGTAATTTTTATCACTTGGTAGTAAAAAAGCTCGGTATCAAAGAAAACGACTTTGATTTTGACGCTTTCGCCAATCTCCTTATTGATGGTCGTACCGCTAGTGAAAGTTCTAAGCGTTTTTATAAAGGCACAATTCGTGAGAAAGAGGGTGACCTGCATAGCAAAGAATTGATGTCTAAACAGACAAAACTTTTTACCACTTTAAAAAAGAATGGCTGGGATATCAAGACAAGTAAGTTGCGAACGAGAATTGAGGAATTGGTTGTTGACACCCGTGTTCTTGAATACAAAAAACTCAAAAAAATGGGTATAGAGAAAATACACACTGAAAGGATGAGGGAGAAAGGTATAGATGTAAAAATTGCAACAGATTTGTTGGTTGGGGCGTTCGATAATAAATACGACACAGCCATTGTTGTTAGCTCTGACTCTGATCTTGTGCCAGCCATAGACTGGGTCCGAAATAGGATGAAGAAAAAGGTTGAGTATATCGGCTTCTCTATCCCAGACGTTAGTAACCCAGAAAAATCAACGAGACCGTTGATGATGATGTTTAGTAAGACTGACGTTCAAAGAGTTTTCTCTGATGTTGAAATGAAAAAGTTTATTCAACAGCCTGAAAAGACACTTTTCTCAACATAATATAGTGAACGTGGGGGTAGGGTAGAAGGATTTACTTTACCCTGTCTTCTTTCAAAATTATCTTTAATCTCTCGCATTCTTTAGCAAACTGGTTCCAAAATGGTTTACTGAAGTCCACCAAGGGGTACACATTACTCGATCTTCACAGAAATGTGAGGGGCTTGCTATTTTATCAGAAGTGTAGTAGTGTTGAGTCCTCAAGTGAAAACACCCAACAACCTATATTTCTTCTTAACAAGCATTTTTGTACTATTTATATCTCTATATATTACTCCTGTTTTTGCGCACAGAAGTCCAGTTGCCTGTACGGGCAGCGGCTTATCAATAAGCTTATTTGTAAGTCCTTCACAGGCACAAGTTGGGGACATTGTCTCATATAGCGCCGATGTATTTAACGGCATTGGGGCAGGACCTGTCATCTGTGATGCTACAAACATACAGGCTTCCATTATAACGCCGGACGGAGTTACTCATCCTATTGCGCTGGTTCGAACATCTCTTTCAAATGCGGAGATAGACACCTATTCTAACGTGGTAACTTATACTATTCGACAGCAGGATATTCAGAATTCTACCGTCGCGGCTACCGGACATGTCACGGGAGCAATACATCAAAATGATATTGACAGCCAGGGAGGAGGGGATCAGGGTATAAATGTACAGATTGCTGCGGCAGTCTCGTCGCCAACAACATCAGGCCCTTCACATAGTGGAAGGGGAGGAAGCTGTGCTTATGGATTTAACTTTGATTTGATGAGATGCAACTATACTCCTCTTGTTCCTGTACCTTCCGTGGTATCTGTGATACCCGTCGTACCAATTCTTCCTAATGCAGGTCTTATACCAGACTCCGGCCTATCTTTTCTGGTTAATGTTGCACAGTACGTCGGTGCTTTTTTGATAATCAATACCTCTCCCATTATTGATGTCCAGCCACAGGTTATCTATGCGACGATGCCAGCCCGTCTGGTTATTCCTAGCATAGGAGTGGATACGGACATTGAGTCAGTCGGTCTTACTGCGAAAGGCGCTCTCGACGTGCCGGAAGATATCACAAATGCGGGCTGGTTCAATGATGGTCCAAAGCCGGGAAAAATTGGGAATGCTGTCATTGATGGTCATTACGGCTGGAAAGATAAAATTCCTGCTGTTTTCGATAATCTGCGTGATGTAAAAAGAGGCGATAAGATCTATGTCATAGACGAAAGGGGCGCGAGTACTACTTTTATAGTTAAAGAAATAAGAACTTATGGAGAGGCTGAAAACGCCCCGGAAATTTTTGTTTCAACAGATGGGGAGTCTCATTTGAATCTCATAACTTGCCATGGATCATGGAATAGGGCAAAGCAGAGCTATGTTGACAGACTGGTTGTGTTCGCGGATAAGGTGGGGGTGTAATCTTCATCAAAATATATTTATGAAAGGGCATGTAACAAACCCTGTAACCTCATTTTCCTCATGCCGTCATCATAGTCCGGACTGCTCATAATAGGAGTCTGGTCATAATTTTGATATGAGTCACATATGAAAAAATCACTTATAATGATACTTATTATCCTAGCGGTTCTTGGAGTCGGCTTATATTTTTTACTCTCGCCTGAAGTACCGAAACTCATAACAACTTTTGCAGAGTGCGTAGCGGCCGGTAACCCTGTCATGGAAAGCTACCCTCGCCAGTGCAGGGCAGACGGCGAGACTTTTGTCGAAGAGATTGGAAATGAATTAGAAAAAAATAATATGATTCGCTTAACCTCTCCACGTCCCGGCCAGACTGTATCCAGTCCGCTGATCATTACCGGAGAAGCCAGAGGAAACTGGTTCTTTGAAGCGAGCTTCCCTGTCATGATAACCAATTGGGATGGATTGATAATCGGAGAAGGCATTGCCACCGCGGAGGGAGAGTGGATGACAACTGAGTTCGTGCCTTTCAAGGCGGTATTGAATTTCAATTCAACCTCAACCGCTACGGAATACAGCAAAAGAGGAACGCTGATTTTGAAGAAAGATAATCCTTCCGGATTGCCGGAAAATGATGACGCGCTGGAGATACCTGTAGTTATAAAATAGAATAGGGTTTATGGTGTGATATACTACCCATATCATGAACCATAAAGAAAATCTGTGGAAAAAAGACGTTGACTTTTTTCGCGAACGGGCTTACCATACTTATTAACCCCCCCTACTCGCTTCGTCGGTAGGCCGCGAAACCACAGACTTAAAAAACCTGTGGTTTCTGCATTTTATTATGGAAATATCCAATGAAAGGACTTGTGTTTATGTTTCAAAATTACTTACTCACAATGAGATCATAAAGATTAAATTTTTTACAGCAAAGATATCCGGGAAGTACGGCTCGGCCAAGCCTGCAAGGCAGGAATTGTACCTCCGAGCTTTAAGGACTCTGAATAATGTTGAAATTATCGAAGGGTCATTTCTATTTAGTCCAAAAAAGATCCGCATTACCGAAGATGTAAGTCTTACCGCAAAAATTGCTGAAGAAAAGGGAACTGATGTGAATATTGCAGTCCATCTTGTGAATGATGCGCATATGCGAAAATTTGATACAGCGGTTATTGTTTCGAATGACAGCGACCTTGCAGAATCCATTAGAATAGTAACGCAGGAATTAGGACTGAAAGTGGGGTTAATAAATCCATATCCAGTCTTCAACAAACAAATTGGCAAATATGCTACTTTCAAAATCCTTGCAAGAGACTCTGCATTACTAAGCTCGCAATTTCCCCAGGCGCTCACTGATGCTTCGGGGGGAATTACCAAACCTCAATTGTGGTAATCACGCCTTGGATAAGCTCGGAATGCATATCGGTTGACAAATTCCTTCTTTCCTGTATACTTCCAGGGTAAGTTTTCCTAGTCGCTTACG
>JAUYLM010000003.1 GCA_030698965.1 bacterium | reverse complement strand
GCCCGCAAGCACATCGAAATCATCGTCAAGCAGATGTTCTCAAGACGCAAAGTTACTCTGGGCGGGGATACGAACCTTACAGAGGGCATGATCGTGGATGAGGTCCAGTTGCAGGATGAGAATATGAAGGCCAAGAATAATGGAGGATTGCCTGCAAAGGCAGAGCCGATCGCCATGGGTATCGCCGATGTCTCCCTGTCACGCAAGAGCTTCCTTTCGGCAGCGTCTTTCCAGCATACTACTCGCGTCCTTATCAACTCTGCGATTCGCGGAAGCGAGGACGATCTAGTTGGGTTGATGGAGAACATTATCATCGGAAGGTTGATTCCTGCGGGTACAGGATTCAAGGGAAGTCCGAAGCAGAAGATGATGGAGAGCGTTCAGCCGAAGCTTGAGGAGAATGATGGGTATTAAGAGTAGTCTCTTTTGTAGGCACTTCAGTTGACTGAAGTGATAATGACACGAAAATGGCCTTAGGAATAGGGCTGTTTTTATTGTTGACAAATACCATTATAAATGCTATACTTATAAGTAAACAGTTAGTTTAGTAAAGACAAAACGTCAATACAAAACCCTTGAGTTATGAGAAAAGATTTAGAACTAAATATGGGCCTGTTGGGAAATGCAATTGCCAACATGGCTGCAATTGGGTCAGCATGTGATAGGGAAAAATTGAGACGTGAAGGGAAGGCTCTCTGCGAACCTATCGGAGACATTTATGTCTGGGATTCTCGCAACGGCTACACACTCTATCAAGTGGGTGATACTCCCAGCCTTTGTGCGCCGGGTGTAACTCCGCCTCCCGGAGCAATCATCCTAGAAGTGCACAGGTACAAGCCACTATAAAAAAGGTAAAGGGCTGCCTATTGTAAAAAGCCTACGAGATGGGGAAGACATCAAACACCTTCTCCACTTTATTGAGCCAACGACAGGAGTCGAAGGTTCATAGAGTTGAGAAAGCTCTTAAACAATCAACAAATAGAAAGGTTTCAGTAATGAAATCAAAAAGAAAGAGTACCGAATCGCGGAAAAGCACACCTGGAATAGACACCTCCGCGGCCGAGTTTTTGGCTGAGGGGGCATCAAAATCTGTTGAGCCCAAACCCGACGAACTATTACGGCAGTGGATTAATTTCTACACCATGACAGAGCTAGGTAAGGAGCTCGGTACAGAGCACAAACAATTCATGGAAGATACTGACCTACAGGAAATCGTTGATAAAATGAGCGAATCACGGATTGTGTCAGTAATCATGGATATGGCCTATGGAGGAAATTTCCGTAATCCCTATTCAGTGGCGGACGCTATTGAATACGATAATACCATCTACCACAAACTGATGGGTTATTTCAAAAATAATCGACCGGAAGATTGGGATTTGGCATTCTGCGAGCTTATCGCAGCGACAAATCAGTGGGGTTATTTTTACGATCATTGCGACGAGTGGCGAAGTGATCGTGAAAAAGCAAGGAAGACCTTCAAGTCATTCGTGGGCGGCGAAGTCTCCGCAACTATGCACTCTCAACGTCTCTACGACTTTTTCTACTCCCTATTCTTTGGAAGCGGATGTGCTGCGTCGGAACTTATACGCAGTGCTGACCTTTCGGACAGGGACCAAGCTCTGCTTATGCAGGGTTTGATTGAAAAAGGAAAGAAGGGAATCTTCCCATGGGACTTCGAGACCTTTATATCGAGTTGAAAGGCTCGTAAACACTTTCAAAATAGACACCCCAAGCCCCGCGACACACGTTGCCGGGCTTGAACTTTTATATATTTATCCACTTTACAATAATTTTAGCAGTAATATACTTAAGGCATCGAAATTCACTAAATAACGTTGCCGTGAATTTTTCTTCATACCTCCTGTAATTAATACCTGATTTTTCTAAGCACGGTCGTTTCTTTATTATAATTAGTTTAATTGCGGCAGATTCGCCATAATTAAAATTATTTTAATGTTACTGAAATATGTAACATTAAATCATATTTCTATGAATTATTTCAAAGATTTTGATAAATGGAATAGCCTAAAGAAGAAAATTGATCTACGCGAAGTAGATGAATCAATATTTTTCCATGAGCGAGATGTTTGGTGGTGTTCAATCGGTGTTAATATTGGAGTTGAATCAAATGGCAAGAATGATTTCTTCGAAAGACCCGTCCTTATTCTTAAGGTCTTCAATAAAGATATGATATGGTGCCTGTCTATAACTTCCACAATAAAGGCGTCACCCTTCTATTACCTTATTAATTTTGAAACAGGACCAAGATCCGTGATGATCACACAAATCAGGACAGTGAGTTCTAAAAGATTCTTGAGAAAAGTTGATAGTGTGAGCGATGAAGATTTTGTTGCAATAAAATATGCTGTATCGGCCATTCTTTTAGAAAGCGAAACCCCCGCTATTAACGGGGGAATCTCGGAGGCCGAAGCCACTAATACGTTAAGTATAAGCGAAGTGGGTACTGAAAGTCAAGGAGAAGCTGGAGAATCCGAATTAGACTGAAATTTGCTATAATACCCTCATGTCTACTCCTGTGGAGAAAATAAAGGAACGGCTGACCATTGAGGAAGTCGTTGGCTCATATGTGAAGCTTGAAGGAGCGGGGAAAAATCTCAAAGCCAAGTGCCCATTTCACAATGAAAAAACAGCCTCTTTCTACGTTTCTCCGGACAGGGCAAGCTACTATTGTTTCGGTTGCGGCGCCAAAGGCGATATCTTCAACTTCGTGGAGCAGTTCGAAGGGCTGGATTTCATGGGAGCTTTGAAGCTTCTGGCGGATAGAGCCGGCATAGCTCTTGTTTTCGAAAAAACGGAAACAAAAAGTGAGAAGGAACGTCTATATATGATCATGGAAGAAGCAACAAAGTTTTTTGAAAGCGGGCTGGAGAAAAGCGAGCCTGCGCAGGAATACGTGAAGAAGCGCGGATTGACTACGGATACGGTTAAGAATTTTCGGATAGGTTTCGTGCCGGCTGATTGGAGGCTATTGTATTTTTATCTCAAAGAGAATAAATACAGCGACGCGGAAATAGAAAAAGCCGGCTTGGCGAAAAAAGCAGATGATGCTTCTAAAGGATTTTATGATCGTTTCCGTGGAAGGGTTATGTTTCCCATCATGGACTCTAGCGGAAGAGCCATCGCCTTTTCCGGACGGATACTGGTAGATGACGGTAAATCGGCGAAATATCTGAACAGTCCGGACACTATGTTATACAACAAATCCACCGTGCTTTATGGAATTGATAAAGCTAAGCAGGATATACGCACAAAGAACTACACCATTATGGTTGAGGGACAAATGGATCTAGTCCTTTCTCATCAGGCCGGCATACGAAATACGGTTGCTGTTTCCGGAACAGCCTTGGCTGATACTCTGAACACAAAGGAGAATGCAATTAACAATCTTGGTATCGTGCGCAGGCTTTCTCCAAATATTATCCTTGCATTTGACTCGGATCCCGCCGGACGGAAGGCTGCGATGCGTTCGGCCGGCATCGCATTGTCCCTCGGAATGGATGTAAAGATTGCAGATCTGCCGGAAGGACAGGATCCGGCGGACATGGTTCTGAATAATCAGGAAGAATGGAAAGATGTTCTGAGAAAAGCCAAGCCGGTGGTGGAGTTCCAGATCGATACTGTAATGAGGGAAGTCTCCGCCAAGAAACTTGATGCTAGAAAGATTCCCCCGCTTCTCCGAGAGAAGGTTTTCCCATTCATCATGTCTCTCGGAGGCGCCATGGAACGATCTCACTTCATAAAAATGATCCATGAAAGAACAGGCTTGTCGGAGGAGGCTGTCAGGCAGGATTTGAGGGTGGGAATAAGTCAAGATAGACAGACCCCCACATCTAATGCTATAGTAAACAGCATTGCGGCGGTGTCCCGCCTCGAACAAATAACGAGGAAATTATTCGGGCTCCTGGCATATCTCGATCAAGGGCAGATAAAAAATATTGATACCGAAGGCATTCGTGCCTCTATCAAGCGTATTGCCGGAGACGAGCGCTATGACAATTTAATACGAGGCATAGAGCCATTCAAAAATGAGCTCATTTTAGAAGCCGAAATATATTACGGCAAAAGCATACAAGAAAAAGAAATAAGAGCCCATCTCGATGAACTTCTTCTCAATTTGGAGGAAGATATTATCAGGGAAGATCTTTCTGAGGCCATGGGCAAGCTCAGCCAGGCTGAGAAAGAAAAAGCGGAAGACGACCAAAAAAATGATTTGATGAAAAAATGCCAAGTTCTGGCATTGAGGATCTCTGAGATCACAAAAAAGAGGAAGTTATAAATTCAAAGTTTTAAACAGTTTACTATGGCAATTAAAAAACAAAAAAAATTAAAGGGCAAGGCTAAGTCAGTAAAGCCCAAGTCTAAGATCGCGCGCAAACCTGTCAAAAAAGCCAAGAAAACAGCGGGGAAATCTCCTGTGCGGACAAATTCTTCTGGAAATGGAAACGGTAAGAACAAAGCCAAGGAATTTGAAAGCAAGGCAGACAGGCTTACGGCAAAGGGGAAAGAGAGAGGGTTTGTGACTTACGACGAAATTTTAAAGGAATTTCCTACGATTGAGCAGGATATTGTTTTTCTCGATGAGCTTTATACCCGTTTTGCGACCGGGGGAATCGACGTTCTGGAAGGCGGAGGACTGCTTGAGGTGGAACCTGAAGTTGCCCCATCAAAGAAATATTCATACGGATCAAGAAGTGATTCCTCATATGATTCTATTCAGATGTATCTCAAAGAAATTGGACAGTATCCGCTGATTTCCGCAAGTAATGAAAAGGAATTAGCACGCAGGATTGAGGCAGGAGACAATGAAGCAAAGAATTTACTAGCTAGGGCGAACCTCCGACTTGTGGTTTCTATTGCCAAGAAATATGTTGGTCGAAGTCCTGACCTTACTCTCCTTGATCTAATACAAGAGGGGAACCTAGGTCTTTTCAAGGCTGTGGATAAGTTTGATTGGACAAAGGGGTATAAATTTTCGACCTACGCTACATGGTGGATACGACAGGCTATTACGCGCGCCTTGGCAGATCAATCTAGAACAATCCGTGTTCCGGTGCACATGGTTGAGACTATTGCAAAATATAAGCAGGTTGTCAGGAGACTCTCTCAGGATCTTGGACGCGAGCCGCTTGCCGAAGAAATAGCGACGGAAATGGGACTTGATGTTGAAAAAATTTATAATATTGAAAAAATTGACCAAGATGTCGTCTCTCTTGAGAGTCCGGTAGGCGATGACAGCGATGACGGCAAGTCCACTCTCGGAGATTTTCTCTCTGACGACAAGATACTTTCACCGGATCAGGAATCTTCTCGCCGAATTTTACGAGACCAGGTTAATGAAATTTTAGGAGACCTTTCTGAAAAGGAGAAGAGGATATTGGAAATGAGGCATGGTTTGAATGATGGCATTACTCATACCCTGGAAGAAGTTGGAAAGGAATTCGGAGTCACTCGAGAGCGTATACGACAGATAGAGGCCAAGGCACATGAGAAGATAAGGCAGCATGAAAAGATAAATAGGCTGAAGAATTACTAATAAGGAAACCGCGGCCAGTTTGGTCGCGGTTTTTGTATGCTATATCAATAATCATTCCAATTTATCGGAAATAGTAGACTGGATCCGGACAAACATTTAGGAGTCGGATTTGACCCTTGTGTTTGTGTGACCAGTCCTTTCTTTGTTCAAGCCAGACATTTGAGTCATGCACCTGCATCTTTGAAATCGTTTCAGACCTCACGAGGAGAGTGCCCTCCGATCTCTTTCGTAAATAGGCGGTGTCAACGTCCGTTCCGGGCCACTCACCTATGCATGGATCTATGGCGAAGGCAACGGCATCGAAGAACTCCTTGCCGTCAGGGGTGAGGCAATTTTTAATTCCGCAGAGTGCAATAATACCCAAAACAATCATTGCGATTCCTGCAAGACAGAAAATGATCGCAAATACTACAGGCATTAGTGGAGTCAGTCCGAGACTTAGGATGCCAAGTATGAGTAATTTGCACCCTCTTGTTCTCTGTTTCACCTCCATTTGAAGTTGAAAGATTACGCCAAATTTATCATTCAACGTGTTAGATGTTGACGCCCATCTTTCAATCATCCCATTGACCGCTGGATTATTGCTTTCAAGCGACTTAAGGATCCATTTTTTTGCATTCATATTATTTGTGCTTTCTCAATCAAAAGACTTCACATGTCTCCAGTAGGGTTCACATCCCAGTCGGATTTTTGATGATTAAAGAGTCTGCAGTATTAATATCACAATAAGAGCCATGATACAATATGCTAATGACCTCATTTGATGGCCTATACAAACACCTAAATAAAGCCCAAAAACAGGCCGTAGACGCTATAGACGGCCCTGTAATGGTCATAGCAGGCCCTGGAACGGGCAAGACGCATATATTGAGCCTCAGGATCGCTAATATCCTCAAACAGACGGATACGCCTGCCAATGGGATCCTGGCTATTACATATACCGAGGTCGGAGTAAAGGCTATTCGGGCAAAGCTAAAGACAATAATTGGAGATAGGGCTCATGATGTACGGATACATACTTTTCATGGTTTTGCGTCTTCGGTTATAGCAGAATATCCAGATCATTTTCTTCACATTTCTGACATGAAGCAGATGACAGATATAGAACAGGAATCTCTAATTAGGAATATTATTTCCCATCCACAATTTTCCATCCTGCGTCCTGCAGGCAAACCAGAGGCATATGTTTCGGGAATTATCAGGGGTATTGATGATGCCAAGAGGGAAGCCCTGACACCGGACATGGTTCGGCAGTATGCGAAAGATGAAGCGGATCGCATAAAAAATGATGAGGAATCCATCTCCAGCAGAGGCGCGACAAAAGGACAATTAAAAGCGGAAGCCAGAGACATCATAGAAAAATGTGAAAAAACCATAGTGTTTGCTGATGTTTATGGGGAATATGAAAAGAGAAAGAGGGAAGATAAAAAAATGGACTTCAACGATCTCATTATCGAACTTCTGATGGCACTGCGCCATGATGAACTGCTACTGAGGCTCCTTCAGGAAAAGTATCTATATATCCATGTCGACGAGCATCAGGATACAAACGATGCGCAGAATTTTATCGTTAGCCTTATAGCAGAATTCTTCGAAACCCCTAACATTTTCATTGTCGGTGATGAGAAGCAGGCTATATATCGCTTCCAAGGGGCT
>JAUYLM010000034.1 GCA_030698965.1 bacterium | reverse complement strand
CTATATATCCATGTCGACGAGCATCAGGATACAAACGATGCGCAGAATTTTATCGTTAGCCTTATAGCAGAATTCTTCGAAACCCCTAACATTTTCATTGTCGGTGATGAGAAGCAGGCTATATATCGCTTCCAAGGGGCTTCGGTGGAGAATTTTTTGTTGTTGCAGAAGCGCTGGCCATCTATGAAACTTATTTCTTTGGAGACCAACTATAGATCTCATCAGAGCATTCTGGATGCCAGTTTTGGAATGATAGAAAAAAACTATATTGATGATGAGCATAATGATTTGCGCATACGCCTAACTTCCGGAAGCCAGGATGAGCCTAGGCCAATAGATATAGTAACGGGTGAAAATGTCTCTTCGATTGAACTGTACCTAGTTAAAGCACTTAAAGAACTGGGGCTTAGCTCGACGGCTGCTATCATTGTTAGAAGGAATAGGGATCTGGATCGTGTCATTAGGCTTTTAGAACAACATAATATCCCTGTTTCTTCCGAGAGGAGTATTGATATATTTAATCATCCTGCCGGCAGGCTTTTCTTCAATCTCATTGAATATATTTTTGATCCATCTAAGATTGATGCACTGGCCAAGACTGTCATTTCAGGAATGTGGAATCTTTCATTTGGTGATTCGACTGATATCGTCAGTTCACTCAATAGCGGAAAGCTGGACGACTTGGACAAGAAACTTCCGTCACTCGCAAAAATAAAGAAGCGCCTTCTTGAAGATAGTTCTGTTGGTTTCTTAATTCATGCCGCAGAAGAGTCCGGATTTACTTCACTCATTGCTAAAAGTCCTTCGTATATACATGTATGGAGGGGTATAGTCACACTGGCAGAATCCTTGGCTCGCGAGTCAAAGATAGTTGATCCTATGCAATTAATATCTAGTCTGCTTGAATATCGGACTTCCGCAGAATCCAGGCCTGTGAAAATCTCTGTAGGGGCTCCGGATGTACCAATACAGGCCATGACGGCACACGGAAGTAAGGGTCTGGAATTTGATTACGTCTTCATTCCATACGCCACCGAAGAAGCCTGGGTTGGTAAGACCAGAGGTGCATCATTTATGTTACCGAAAAAGCAGACAACCAATAGTGATATCCGGGACATACGAAGGCTATTCTATGTAGCCTTGACTCGTGCCAGGAAACACGTGACCGTTCTCACGGCCCTAGAAGAATCAGATGGCAAGATAATTACCCCCATTCGCTTCCTGGAGGAACTAGATGAGAAGCATGTGGCCCATGCAACACTGCCCCGTGCCGGAACAGAGGAGAAGTATGTGTATTTACCAAAAGCATCAGTTTCTCCGCTGGCAGATATTGCCAAAGATGTTCTTATGAAAAAGGGCTTGTCTGTCACGGCATTAAACCATTTTCTTGAGTGTCCAAATAAATTTATATACCAAAGCATATTAAAAATGCCCCAGGCACCGTCCTCATCGGCAGAAAAAGGAACAGCTATGCATGCAGCTTTGGCTGCTGTGTGGAAAGTGGAGTTAAGAGGCGCTAAGGAAATTGAAGCGATTCTAAATGAAAAGATTACCGAACATTTTAGTGAGTCCTTTTTACCGCTGTTAGAAAAAGAATCTGCAAAGAAGGAACTTTTTGAGAGTGTGGCTACTGTATCCAAGGCTCTCGAACCGCACTTTTCAGTCAACAAAAACTCGGCAGTCTTCACAGAATCCTGGGTAGAATCACCTTTTCTAAATATTAACCTTCATGGCAAGCTAGATGCCATAGTTGATAGTGGTAATGAAGTGTCTATTTTTGATTATAAAACTAAGCAGGCCATGTCGGTGAATGCAATAAAGGGAGACACGAAAACAGACTCAGACGGAAATTACTTTCGACAACTTGTTTTCTATAAGCTTATCGCTGGCGGAGATCCACGGTGGAAGACGAGAAAAATTACTCCTGCACTTGTATTCGTATCGCCAGATGAGAAGGGGAGATGCCCGACCATAACATTGCCAATTGAATTAGCAGATATTGAAAAGGTCAAAAATGAAATCCAGTCTTTGATTGATTCTGTATGGAGTGGGAAAATTCTGGAAGAAGGATGCCAAGATGAGAAATGTGAGTGGTGTGGATTGAGGAGAATATAATAAAAAAGAACGCCGTACCTTATGGTCGTGCGTTCTTGTGGTAACTTTTGGTTGAAGGTGTTACCGACCTCTTTTTTTTGTTAGCAGTCTCCAATGCAGATGACCCACCGCCCGGAATTAAGATCAAGTGTAGCAAACCCAGATCCATCAATCCGAACGACTTCCTGTTCCTGATTGGTCGTCATCTTCTTGTTGACAATGCATTGGCGTAGAAGTTTTAGAGGGTTGTTGGAATCCTGATAGATCCCGAACATTACACACTCATACTCATCCGGCAATGGCTCATTAAGGCCATTGATTGCCTTTGCTATGACTTTCTCAGAGAACGCTTGGAGTGATACCATGGCATCTTGGAATGATTTAGCCTGTTGGCGGTTTTTTGCCGCCAGCTCCGACATTTCTATTGCATTCATAATTTCTCGATATTCAGTTTTTGGTTGGTGAACTAAGACGCTTTAAGCATAGCATATTAAGCTATACTTGTCAATGTCACCTATCTACCCTCCGCTAACAACGCATCAATACTTTGTTTTATAGCCTCATAAGGCTGTGCGCCTTCTATGGGGATATTTTTCCCAGAAGGAGTAATAATAATGCTTGATGGTGTTCCCTGAATGCCAATACTCAACCCTTCCTCATATGACGCCTCAACCTTATCCTTATATCTTCCACTATCGAGGCATGTTTTAAAGTCGTTTACATCAAGACCTACGAATTCTGCAATCTTAGGAAGCTCATTTTGATCAAGTCCGTCTGGACTGGTTGATGTTACTGCCGGTGTAATCTCATAGAATCTATTTGTATATGCCCAAAACTTGTCATTTCCCCCCAGGGCGGCCGCGCATTCCATGGCTTGGGCTTCGCGTCCTGCGTTTGGATGGAGGATTCCGCCATCTGGACGTGTACCCGGCTTATCTATTGGAAAGCTTCTGTATACCCAAGCTACATCGCCTGATTTTCCGTATTCATTCATAATTTTTCTCATTGTATTATGGAAGACCTTACAAAAAGGGCAGGACGGATCGGAATACTCCACAATTTTTATCTTGGCGTTAGGATTTCCAAGGATATGGTCGCTTGCGCTTATCGGTTTTAGTTTTGCCTGTGAAGTCCCAGTTACTGCTTGGTTGGACGATGGGGCGGGCTTCATCGTGTATATAACTGAACCTGCGATGATAGCTCCAGCGATAATAATTGCTGTCGGTATATTTAATGCACTTGATTTATTTTCCATGTGGATATTGTAGCATAATTAAAAGGGAAGAGTGTAAGTCATGGCATGATCAGGTTTAACCTCCCAGAGGGAGGTATCGAGTTTAATGTCGTGAACAGCTCCACCGGCACCTAAATCTTTATACTTAAACCCTCTATTTGCGACGGCATAATCATAGAGATCTTTTGTAATCTTCACATCTTCAATGCAATAGGCTATAACCTTATCAATCTCTCCTTTTGACCACCAGTCAGTTGCGTCGGAACCGCCTCCAATTTTCTTCCTTCCAAGCGTTGCTGAAGCAACTGTATCCAATTTCAATCTTCGCCCGATAACGTTTCTGGCCTCTCTCATCATGTCTATGCTCCTTATTTTTGTCAGATCCCCGGAATAATATTTATTCAAAAGGGGAATATCGAAATGATCTCCGTTCCAAGTAATGAGAACGTCGGCCTTTTCGAGGATTGGCCATAGGGAAGGGAAATCTTTTTCTAGAAAGCTTCGATATTGGTTATCTAGAGAATCATGGATGCAGACAACGGATATATCAAGAGCGATAGGATCATTCGATCCCACATCATGAAAGAAATTCTTCGTTTCTATATCAAATGTGATCTTCCTCATTTCCTGTAGCTAAATCTTTAACTTTATATTTGCCAGTACTCTTCTCCTCATCTCCAATACAGATAACCTTAGGTATCTTTCTCTTATCCGCATTGTTTATCTGTTCACCAACTTTTTTAAATGAAAGATCTACAAATACTCTATGACCTTTTTCCCTCAATGACTGCGCCACATCAAGAGCATAGTCAGTATTTTGCTCGCCAATTATACAGATTCCTATATCCGCCTGTGAAGATGTGTTTGTAGAATTTCCATAAGTTTCCATCAAGTCTTGTGCCACAACATCTCCTGCACCAAAGCCCACGGCAGGTACCTTTTCCCCGCCAAAAAGGGAGAGCAGATCATCATATCTTCCACCACCAAAAACAGATCTGCGGTTAGCCGGATTAATATCGAATACCTCGAAAACAATGCCGGTATAGTAGTCAAAACCTCGCATGAGTGTTTGATCAAAACGTACATTTGTTATACCAAGTTTCTCCAAACCAGCTATTACTTCCTTGATTTCTCTCAAGCCATCATGTTCCTCCTTTGTCTGAGGTAGGTGGGTTGTAAATTCCTCAAAATTTTTGGAATTGAGAAGTGTTAATAATTTTGCTGTATTTTCTCCGACTACCTCCCTGATTCCTCCGGTGAAAATATCTGCTGGAACTTTGTCCTTTTTATCGATTAATTTTGAGACTTTATGAGATTGTTCTTCTGACAATCCAAACACATCCCTGGTCACATAATTCATGACCTTTCTGTTATTAAGGCGGACTTCGAAATCCGTTTCTTTTAATCCATATGATTTTGTAATGTCACTGGCTATCTGTATGACCTCGATCTCTGCCTGAAGGCTATCTACCCCGAAAATATCAACGTTTAATTGCCAGTGCTCGCGCAGACGACCTCTTTGAGGTTGCTCATAGCGGAAAAGATTCGGAATAGAATACCATCGAACCGGAAATACAAGCTCTCTTCTCTTTGCTGCTACCATTCGCGCTACTGTCGGGGTCATTTCCGGACGAAGAGTAACATCCCGCTCTCCGCGGTCGATGAAAGTATATGTCTGCTTATTTACTATTTCTTCTCCTGACTTGGCTTTGTAAAGTTCTGCCGGCTCCAAAACTGATGCACTATACTCTTCGT
>JAUYLM010000084.1 GCA_030698965.1 bacterium | reverse complement strand
AGTAGGAGGATTCATCATTACCGGCTCTCCGTACAAACAGAGGGCTTTGCGCCTCGATAATCAGAGGGTAAATGACCTTTCCAATATACAATGGCAGGTTGTGAATTATTGGCAGCAAAAGGGAGAGTTGCCGGCGAATCTGGAAAGCCTCAAAGACCCCATCTCTGGCCAGACAATTCCTACTGATCCTGAAAATAGATCTCAATACGAGTACCATTTGAATGGTCCTACATCTTTTGAAATGTGCGCGACTTTCGCAGAAAAATTCCAGGATAACAGAGACAAAGGACGCTATTCCGGCGGCTATATGATGTCTTATCCAGTCATGGATGGAATGATGAATGACAATTGGATGCATGAAGCCGGACACACCTGCTTCGAAAGAACCATTGATCCCGAGAGATATCCAATCAACAAGCCAAAGCCAGTCTACTAGCAATAAGAACGCATTTAGGGTAGTATTTATTCCTACTATATTTATCATTAATTAAACCTGCCCAGATATGAATTTAGGAAAGAAAACAAAGATTGTCTGCACTATTGGACCCGCTACGGAAAGCGTAGAAAAGCTCACCGCACTGGTCAGGGCCGGAATGAATGTTATGCGCCTCAATTTTTCCCATGGTGATTTTGCCGAGCATCAAAATAGGATCGATAACATCAAAAAAGTAAGAGAAAAAACAGGCAAGACAATCGCCGTGATTCAGGATTTGGGAGGTCCGAAAATCCGCATAGGAGAATTTGAAAATGGAATTGTTACGCTCAAGACCGGACAAGTATTTACACTGACAACCGAGAAAACGATGGGAAATGAGAAGAAAGCTTTTATCAATTATCCGCTTCTGCCAAAGGAAGTGAAGGTCGGAGGATATATATTGGTTCACGATGGGAAGCTGAAGCTGAAAATTACGGACATAAAAGGTAAGGAAGTTGCCACCAAGGTAATCATCGGAGGCACGATAAAGAGCAGGAGGGGGGTCAACCTTCCGGGAGCATACCTCTCCATCAGCTCTATTACTGAAAAGGACAGAGAAGATGTGGAGTTTGGCATAAAAAATAAGGTGGATTTCATCGCTCTTTCTTTTGTGCGGCGGCCTTCCGATATCACCGAGCTTCGCACCATTCTCAATGCCGCGAAATCAAAAGCCGGAATCATTGCTAAGATAGAGACTCCGGAAGCTTTGGATAGCATTGATGAGATTATCGATCTATGCGACGGAATCATGATAGCAAGAGGTGACCTTGCCATAGAGATTCCCGCTGAGGAAGTGCCTCTTGTTCAGAAAATGATCATCCAGAAGTGCAATGCCATTGGCAAACCGGTAATCACCGCCACTCAGATGCTCGAGTCAATGATAAAAAGTCCGGTTCCCACAAGAGCAGAAGTTTCCGATGTCGCGAATGCCGTCATTGACGGTACTGACGCTATCATGCTTTCTGAAGAAACTACCCTGGGAGAATATCCGGTTGAGGCGGTAGAGATGATGACAAGAATAGCACTGAGGGTTGAAAGGGATGTTTATACTGCCGATACTATCGCGCAATATGGAAGTTCAAACGGCATAACAGACGTGATTTCCCAGTCAGCCGTGCTCGCTAGCCATGAGCTTGGAGCCAGATTCATCATAGCTCTGACGGTATCAGGCAGAACAGCCCGCATGGTTGCCCGCTATAAGCCCGCAGAACGCATTATCGCCTTGACTACAAACGATACCGCAGCTAACCAGCTGATGCTCTCTTTCGGCTGTTATCCGACCGTTGTCCCCAGGTTTTCCAGTATGGAAGAAGTAATGCTCCTGGTCCGAAAAGTTATTCTAAAGGAGAAAATATCAGTGAAGGGAGATAAGGTTGTCATACTGTCCGGCATGCCCCTGGGAGGAAAGGCTCAGGAGACGAATACCATCCTCGTGGAGACTCTCTAGTATGAAGAAGGAGTTGGAAGCTTTGGGCAAACTTTTTGAAGGGTTCGGGAAATTCCTCGAGGAACTATTCTACTACTTTCTCAGTTCGTTCATAGATTCCAAGAAAGAACTGGGCTGGAGGGGATATCTCTACCTAGCGCCCATTTTGCTGGCGATTTTTATCCTTATATATTCAATATTGAAAGTAGTGCTATAATTAGCCCTATGGCAACAAAGGAAAAAACAAGGTCATATGCCCTGGAGGATACTAACTTATTTTTGGACGGCTCTCTCAGAGAATATGTCCTGAAGATAAGAGACCTTCCTTTGGAGGATCAGCCCAGAGAGAAGCTCATAAAACACGGACCGGAGATCCTTTCAATTCAGGAGCTCTTGGCGGTTATTCTCAATACCGGTAGCAAGAGTGAAGGAATAATGGAGATGTCAAGCCGTATCATCAGGGAGTATGGAGAAAGAAGCATCTTGGCTGAAAAGGACCCAGCCAGGCTTTCGTCCGATCTCAATATTCCGATCGTCAAGGCCTGCCAAGTCATAGCCTGCGGAGAGCTCGGTAGGAGATTTTATGAAAAAAATTCAGCCGGATTTACGGTCATTCGCACTGCCAAAGACGCCTATGAATATCTGGGTGATATGCGCAATCTTCCAAAAGAGCACCTCAGGGGACTCTATCTGAACAGCCATAACCGCATAATCCACGACGAAGTTGTCTCTATTGGTACGATAAATACGAATATTGTACACCCCAGGGAGGTTTTCCGACCGGCGATCGAATACAGCGCCGCGGCAGTCGTGCTGGCGCACAATCATCCCTCCGGCAGTGCTGTGCCTAGCGCTCAGGACATCGATATCACTGACCAGCTCGTACGAGCTGGAAAGATTCTCGGGATAAATGTCCTGGATCATGTCATCGTCACGAAAGATTCTTTTATGAGCATCAAGGCCAATTATTAAATTTAATACCAACCGTCATGAAAACATATTCCATCGTTTCTCCATCTCTGGATGGCGTCCTGTCGGACGATTATATTTATTTCGAAGGAGTCAGGAGGCCACTAGCCCTTTTTGCCTTGCGTGACGGAGCAGTGCCTTCGGGCGAAGAAGCTGTCGTACTGGAAAAGTATTTCAATGATATGTACAGCCTTTTTTTGAAGAAACTCACCAGCTTCGCAGGCGGGGAGTCAGCATCTGAAGAGGATACGCTCAAGCTCCAGGGGCTTCTCCAGGAGCTTATAAAAGTGAAGGGTATAATTGAAAATGAATTATAAAGAGTTTTTCAAGGACAAGAAAATATCCGTCATAGGAATTGGGCCCCATGGAGAAATGGTCGCTGACATAAAATTTCTTTCCAAGCTCAGCCGCCAGGTTTCCCTGTATGACATAAGAAGCGAAGCGCGCCTCCAGGGGTTCATGCAGGTCATCATGGGATGCGGCCTTGCCGGTTGCAGCTTAGGCAGGGTTGCTCAGGATGAACTTGCGAAGGCCGATCTCATAATCCTTTCTCCTGAAATATCGCGCAAGGCGCTTTTTTTGAAGAAGGCGCATGAAGCCGGGGTAAGGATCGAGTATCCCGGCATCCTTTTTATGAAGCTGGCGCCGCCGATCACTCTGATCGGCATCATGGGAGCCTGTGGAAAAAGCACGGTAGCGAACATGCTTTACGGAATCCTCAAAAAATCTTTTGCCGGATACGAGGACCAGGGACTTTATTTCATCGACCCTGATCTTCCGAACGGCGCCATGACTCATCTCAAAAAAGTAAAATCAGGCGATATCGTCCTCGCCAGGATTCCTGAGGATATGATGGGGGAATGCTATGCCGCACGCATCAGCCCTCATGTAGCGGTGTTCACATCTCTAGTTTCCTCGAACATACTGGAGTACCAGACATATAACAACTTTGTCGTCGCGCCCGACAATGTCATAGAGACCATAAGGTCGCAGCCAGGTTTCGCCTCAAAGGCCAAGATGCTCCGGACCAAAGCCGGCAATTCATCCCTTGCTATCCAGGTCAGCGAGCTTTTTAAAGTCAGCCAGGAAGACGCGCAGGATATCGTCAGCGGATTCTCGGGATTGAAGGGACGTCAGGAGCTGGTGAAAAAAGTCGGAGGCGTTGAATTTTATAATGACTCCGCCTCGGTCAATCCCATATCAACTCTGGCGGCCATAAAGGCATTTTCAATAAATAAAAATATCATCCTCATTTTCGGCGGAGCGTACACTCCATACGATTACGGCGAGCTCATAAGAAGCATTCCGGAATACGCTTCTATTGTAATTCTCCTGCCTGGGAGCGGTACGCTGGGATTCAGATCCGAGGTGGAAAAGCTGAAGGGCATAAAATTTTTTCAAGTTCAGAATATGGAAGAAGCAGTTCTCGTTGCCAGAGAGTACGGCAAGAAAGGGGACAGGGTTCTATTCAGCCCCGGCTGTGAGGCTATCGGCGTCCATATTTCCCGCAAAGAAAGAGGGGAGAAGTTCGTAAAGGCAGTCAGGGCGCTGTAGTTTGTTTTTAATAAAAATTCCCCGCTCTTTAAAAAGCGGGGACTGTTTTTTGCAAACTTCCTGTTTCCTGCCAGTGCCAGGTCACTGCTTTGGGACAATGACCCGGACCGCGCTTTTTCGGTCAATTCGGTGGCTCCAGGTAATCGGAACCACTTTTCTTGTGATAAGCCTGGGGGATGTGTTGTAGGCTATCGTGATGAAAAGTTTGTTGTTTTCTTCAAATAAGAACAGATTTGCCCACCCTCGGGGGTGGAGATGCAATCTGTGTTTTTCGAAGAATTCCTCCTGCCTTTCCTTAGGCAGGCACGTTTTTTCCAATGGTCTGCCAAATGAGCTAAAGATTGCAAGAGGTTCAGCCTCAATGACAACGACGTATACTGACACGATGATCCGTGGATCACTGTCCAGTATTAATGATTCAGATCCCGGGACAATCCTCAGGATCGGCATTCCGGCTATTTGTTTTTTCATCTGCCTATAGCATGGGGAATTAGACAAGAAAAGTCAATCCCCGCAAATCATGCAGACCGCGGGACCGCTCCATGTCTTGCCTGTATATGCCGCCTGCATGAGGCCGGCTAGAGAAAGGGCGCTGTTGGGAGATATGCCTGATCCAGCATGCTTTTTTGAAAGATCCATCGCGGATATTATCTCCTCATTGGAAACTATCCATCCGCTCCCGCCGCTTTCCTTGATGAGCGGAATCAAGGCATCTTTTCGAGCGGCAACACTGTCTACTATGGCATCGGCAATAGACTTCTCGTCCCTCCCGTCATTCTCTACAAAAGCATCCGCCATGGGATGGCATGAAGTGGTCTGGACTATATGAATTTCTATTTCTTTTTTATTCTCAATAAAATATTTTGCCAAAGCCTGAGCGGTTGTACCCGACGACGTTCCCATGAATACGGCTTTGAGATCCGGTATTTCCAAAAGTTCTTCTGCCAAGGACGCATATCCATCAAGGGCGGTTTCATCCTGGGATTGGCGGAGGCTCTGCACGGAGTGATCCTGTGTTTTCATGAAGAGAGCTTGGAGCGGTCGGTCCTGTATTGAGAGGAGGATGTGGCTGTCACTAATATTTTCAAGCTTCCTTAACTTATCAGGATCAATATTTTTTCCGGCCAGGATTTCAAGGGTTATTTTGTTCTCCCTTTTTTCATTCAGATTTTTTATATGAAGTCCGGCCGCAAGAGCAGCGTTGCCGGAAGATGAAATAGCAAAATGATCGCAGCCTTCTTTGACTTTCATGTCGATCATCAGGGGGATAGACCGGCCCTTATGGGAGCCGTATGGATGCAAGTCTTCTCTCTTGAAGAATACAGAAGATATGCCCAAGACCTGCGCCAGTTCCGGAGATGATTCATTCGGGGTTACCATATTGATATACTACACCGTTTCGGGTAGTATTAGAAGCATAATGGAAAAAATAATGAAATCAAACTGCCCTGAATGTAAAAATGACATAGACATTTCCCGCTATCCAGCGATCAGGGAAGGCATGGTCATCGAATGCAATCACTGCGGAATCACTCTGTTGGTAAAGAGCACTGTAGAAGGAGTCGTTTCTACTGAGATCGTGGACGAGGGGAAGTAAGTAGCAAAACCGTTTCTTCCATCATTCCTCTGAAACCATGGGAACCCAGAAAGGCTATGACATCTCCTAGTTTTGCTTCCGACTTTAGAAAAGTGACCAAATTTTCGTCATTTTCCATATACTGAACATTCGTGTTGGTTTTCCCGATAATGCTAGCCAATTCATCACCATTCATCGGCATTTCTTTTTCTCCTATTTTTAGTTTGGTAAGTCTTGGGATAATGACTAGATCGGCCTTCCTAAAGGCATTGTCATATTTACTCGATGATTCCCTCTGACGCCCTCCGATATTTGGCTCATAGACCGCAATTATTTTTTTATTGTAGACTTCACGAATACTCTCTAGGACTGAAGATGCTTTCTCTGGTGTTGGGGCATGGCAGTCCAGGAGTGTGATTTCTCCATCGAGCCTTTTCTCAAGCCGTCTCTTTATTCCTTTGAAATCCATAATAGCCTTCACTATGACTTCAGGAGCTATTCCTATGCTATGTGCCATGGCGAAAGCTGCCGTTATATTTTCTGCATTGAAGCGGCCAAGCATGGGGGAAATGATTTTATAGTGGTTATTTATTGTAAAGGAAAGACCATTCTTCGTGTGTTCTACTGATTGATACGTGTAGTCAGCTGCATTTTTTCCATATGAAATCACTTTTCTTTCACTTAGCACTTTTTTTACCCCCTCATCATCTATGCATGCGACCACCACTCCATTCTCGGGAATGCTTTTTATTAAATTTTTGAATTCATTAAAGTACGCTTCTTCTGTCGGATAAAGATCTGCGTGATCCCAAGAGACTGATGTAAGCAGAAGGTGAGTCGGATTGTAATATACAAATTTCGGTCTTTTGTCTGATATGGAAACTTGATACTCATCTCCCTCTACTACGCTCCAGTCTGTATCCGATAATGCTCCAGTCTTATGTGAAAGTGAGAGTCCGCCGGTAAAGTAGCTCGGGTCCATGCCAGCCTGGATTATTATGTATGATAAAAGGGCGGATGTAGTAGTCTTGCCCCATGTGCCGGTTACGACTATGGAATTCTTCTTTATAAAATATTTCTGCAGTATCTCCGCGTAGGAAAATACCGGAATGTTTTTTTCTACGGCGTACATTACCTCTGGATTGGAAGGACTGGTTCCGCCTCCTCCCGTCATGACCATGTCTGGTATGCCCATGTTCTCCGGGTGCCAGCCTGCGTAAAAAGCAATGCCTGCTTTTTCCAATTCCGTGGAAACTGGAGGGAAGAATCCCTTGTCGCTCCCTGTAACCTTCCAGCCTTTGTCATGGAAGGCTATGGCTATGGCGCTGGTGGCAACGCCGGCTATGCCGATGATATGTATATGATTGTGTTTATTTTGCATAGTTATTTTGTATCTTCTTATACCTCGCTCCTCGGCCACGTCCAATAAGTTCGATCAATCTGAGTTCAACCAAGCGAGCTAAAATTTTCTTTGTAGTTTCTCGACTTGCATCATCGTGCAACATTTCTCCAATATCAGAGATACTTAATGCTTCATCAGTGTTGAAGAATGCCAACACTTGTTCCTGGTTTTCTGAGAGGAACATCTCAGGGTGTTCTCCTTGCATGATCTTGCGAGCTTTCTCGACATGGGTAAGAAGGGTATCGAGTACATAGTTTAGCCACGGAGTAATGTCTTCATGATCAGTTTTGTGTTTATTTTGAGTAGCGTTCAAGGCAATGTAGTATTCACTCATGGTATCCTCGATAATTTCATCGATGGAGACGTAGGGTACATAAGCATAATCGGCTCTAAGCAAGAGAAGATTTGTAAGGACACGAGAAAGCCGGCCATTTCCATCACTGAATGGATGGATGGCCAAGAATTCAAAAATAAAATTTGCGACGATAAGAATAGGATGAAGTTCTTTTTTATCGAGTTCGCTGATGGTCCAGTCCAAAGTTGCTTCCATCTCCGGTCTTACGAGATAGGGAGGTGTTGCCTTGAACAAGATAACAGATTCACCCTTAGCATTATGTGCGGCGACCACATTATCATCCGACTTATATTTTCCTTTGTGTGGCTGGTCTTTGTCTGAATAATTTAAAAGGATTCCGTGAAAATGAAGAATATTATTTTCAGTCAATTTGAGGTTTTTATAATTATCAAAGACCCTGCCGATTAGATCAGCGTATCCGGCAACTTCCTGTTCGTCTCTGTTCTTTGGTGGGGTAGTTTTCAGTCCACGCAAAAGACGAGAAACTTCCTCGTCGCTCATTTTAGAGCCTTCGATACGTGTTGAAGCTCCTGTAGAAGTAACAACCACAGTTTGTTTTAGGCGTTTCAAAATAGTTGGGTTGAGGTGCAAGCTCCCACGCCAAAGGCCTTTGAACTCGTCGATTTTAGCGATCTTTGCGAGTATTTCCGGGCTTATTCTTATTCTTTTGTTAAATCTATTCGCCTCCATTTTAATTGGGTATTATTGGATATACCCAATCCTACCCAATTATACCCAATTAAGCAAGGGCCCAACTGCTATTGACTATTAATGGTAAAAATGATATGATATTAGGCGAATCAAGCAATACTTAGGCGTGTGTCGAAAGAGAAGCTTGGAAGGAAAAGAACTTAGAAAAAAGGAACAAACGATGAGTACCATCGACGCGGATGCGGCCAGATTGGCTGGTTTGCAAATTGACACGTTAACAAAGCTCCGAGGAGGAAGCATTACACTTGAACAGTGGGAATGGTTCAATCTTCTATCCACGGAGGATCGAAGCCGAGTCTTCGATTACTGGAAGGGATTGAAACCACTTTCTCCAGCTGTGCCAAAAGAAAAATTCTTCTTTGTGAAAACGGTGAAGGTCATTATCCCCAAGGATTATGATCACTCCACTCGTCTTACATCGTTCCATGAAAAGAACCGAAAAAAATTCTACGGATACAACTCCGACATCACAGACGAAAATTTTGCCAAGGTGAGCCACCAGCTCATTCCGGGCAAAACTTACGATGTAAAGATTTTCGGAATCACATCCGGAGAAGTCGTGAGTTCGGAGGAATGTCTGATCAAGTACCAGGCTGAGAAAGCCTACTATGTGGGGGCGCAAGGGAGTTCAATCATCTTCGAACAGAAGCGTGAGGAACTTCCTAAAGGCAAATGGTACGCTTCCTTTGATGAAAAGGATCGCTTACCGTTCGCCGGCGGCTACCACAGGGTGCCGCTCGTGGGTGCCCGCTCGGATGGAGGCTTCGACTTCGATCTTGGCTACTTCGAGGATGCCTGGCTCGGCCGCCACTGTCTCCTCTGCTTCTGCGACGAGGAACAGCCCTCGGTTACTTTGTAACTTCATTTGGTCTTCGAGCCTTAGACTCTTTGAGCCCTGCATTTCCATGCGGGGCTCTCTTCATTTACAACACACTTAACAATATTTAGTAACTATCATCCAATATTTCATGAATGGTAAAATTCAGGTATGAAAGCGGAAATTATAATTAACAGCCCTCATAAAGATTTTGAATCGATCAAAAAGATTGATGAGAATGGCGTCGAGTATTGGACGGCGAGGGAACTCATGCCAATACTCGGTTATTCGACATGGAGGAGGTTCGAGGACGTTATAAATAGAGCCCAGCAATCATGCATGAATAGTCGCCAGTTTCCACAAGACCATTTTGTCGGCATTGGCAAAATGGTCGGCATTGGTTCATCGACGGTAAGAGAAGTGAGAGACTTTAGATTAAGTCGCTATGCTTGTTATCTAATAGCTCAAAATGGAGATTCCGATAAAAAAGAGATCGCAATGGCACAGACGTATTTTGCCGTACAGACGAGAAAGCAGGAGATTTACGATGGTTTATCTGAAGATGAAAAAAGAATATTCAAGAGAAGTGAAGCAAGTGATAAAAATAAGCAGTTGTTCAGTACTGCGAAGCTAGCTGGTGTTTCAAATTTCGGCAAATTCAATGATGCCGGATACAAGGGACTTTATACCATGCCTCTGGCTGATATTGAGAAGAAAAAAGGAATTAAAAGAGGACAATTACTGGATCATGCCGGAAGCGAGGAGCTCGGAGCCAACATTTTCAGAATTACACAAACTGAAGCTAAAATTAAAAGAGAAAACATCAAAGGTGATATTGAAGCCCAAAGAACACATTTTGATATTGGAAAAAAGGTTAGGCAGACAATAAAAGAAATCGGCGGAGAGATGCCGGAGAATTTGAAGCCGGAGAGACATATTAAAGAATTGAAAAAAGAAAAGAAACTTTTAGGAAAGAGAGGTAGGAAGAGTCTCGAATAGGACTTTCTTCGCCTCTTCCAAATCCTTACTCCACATCTCTCCATCAAACCATTCCAACCCTTCAAACTGTAGCTTGTACGTATCGCTCGGCCTCTGCAGAGAACCCAAATAAATATATTTCAATCCGTTTTCCTTTGCATAAATTATTGCTTTTATCATCATGCCTAGCCCAGTATCTTTTGGCGCATCTAATTTATAGAAAGGGTAGGAGTAATGCAGAATTTCTTTATCTTCGAAACAAATAGCGTATCCGATATCAGAGTAGTTTAAGAGCAAGTTAAAGTTATGATCAGTTGTCAGAAGTTCTTTTATCTTGTTCGCGGTGAAAACCGCGTCCCTGGATTCATAAAAGTCCTTTCCCATTTTTCCTATTTCCCAAGAATAATTTTTGTATGGTAATTCCTCCGCTTTCATTTCAACTTCAACCTTCTTCAATATTCTCCTGTTTTCACTGGATAATTCAAACTTGGAGAGATCTATGCGCACGCTCCTGGTCTGATGCATAATTCCTCTTCCCGCGCGGGTAAAGACAAAACCTTCGCCATACATCCTGGCGGTATTTTCATCTGAAAAATCAGAAATATTTTCCTCTTTCCAGTGTAGATATGACATTAGTGTAGAGCCAGCCAAACTCCAAATACGACGAAGATGAAGTGCACGATCCAGAAGCGCATGATCGTCTTTTCCTCGCTCCAGCCTATGAGTTCGAAATGGTGGTGTAGAGGAGCCATCCGGAAGATGCGCCGGCCGAAAATATAGCGTCCGGCGACCTGGATCACTACGGTCAGCGCCTCTATATAGAAGAGGAAACCAAGGAAGAAGATCAGCCCGATCTCTCCTATGGCCAGGGTGTTGACCGCCAGGAGAGCGCCGAGACCAAGGGATCCCACGTCTCCCATCATGAATCTGGCAGGCTTGATATTGAAATAGGTATAGGCGACAAGCGCGCCGACTGCCGTGGCGTTGAGCACGGCGATTTCTCCGAAGCCGTTTATCCAGCTCAGCAGTGTGAGCGCGCTGAAAGTGGTGATGAGCATTCCTCCCGCCAGGCCATCCATGCCATCGGCGATATTCACGGCATTGGCGGTGAACATAACGATAAAAATAATGATCGGAATGATCAGCCAGCCGGCAAAAATATCAATTCCAAATGGAAGGTAAATGTAGTGCCACGCCGGTCCGAGCTTGGCGTATACCCACCAGGCCGTGATCGTTCCTGCGATGAATTGGAGAAGTAGCTTTTCGTGAACATGTATTCCTTTTCCGGGCCTGGATCCGATCCAGACTGAAGTCCTCTTGAAAATCGTCCAGGGGAGCGTGGCCACATACCATGCTCTCATCTTGAAATCCTTGTGGACTTTGATGAGGGTCATTATGTGGGAAAGCTTTCTTGACCGCCTCTCGGAGCCAAAGATATTCAGGAGGTCGTCGATTCCTCCGAGAAGGGCGGATAGAAGCATGACCCCGATCGGCACCCAGGTGAAGCTTCTGGACCAGTTGAAAAGCAGGCTGATAACTGCCACGGTGATAATTACCAGAAGCCCTCCCATGATCGGAGTGTTGTCCTTGCCTCTGCGGGATTCTATCGAGAGCAGTTCTACTTTCGCGCTTTTTATGATATGAAACCTGCGAAGAAGATGGATGAGAAAAGGGGACCAGAGGAATGCCGCGAGGCATGAGAAAATGGCAAAACCCAGAATATAGCCAAAGTCAGCCGTTCCTTCCAGTATACTTATCATGCCACTACACTATCATAAAAAAGCCATTCTGCGAAGTGTGGTAAGGGATTTCCCAGCTCTTTCAAAGGTATAGCCTTCATTCCACTTCTGTTCGGAAATCTTCTTGTCAATGGCGGTAATTTTTATAATGCCCTGCTTGATGCCGTGTCCGTACTCTCCATCTTCCGGCCATGCCATAGAGTGGGTGTAGTGAAGAGCGGTTGGGACGAAATTCTGGTATTCGATCTGATGGATTATCAAGATGTGGTTGTGATCTCCAACCATGGTAATGATGTCCCCGGGCAAAGCGTCTTTTATGCTCATCTCGTGGCTATTTTTTTCATGGGCGAATGTCGTGACTCCGGCATTTTCTGCGGGGCGCATCTTGCACATCATTTTTCCAAGTATTCCGTGGCAAACGGCAAATGAAAGATGTCGGTCCAGAGTTCCTTTGCCACGGCTCTCGCTTTCTGCATTCAGAATATAGTAAGCAAGTCCGGAGCAGTCTATGCCTATGTTGTGGTCAACGAGAAATTTCTTTAGTCCGGAGGAGTCAAGGGAGTTCAGGTTTATTTTTTCAGCTACGGCAATATCATGCAGCTCATCCAAAATATCCTTAGGACTCCCTTTGCCTACCTGCACACGGAGCTTCATGCGCGCCTGCGAATGGCGGTTATTGAAATAGGGAATGGACAGGACCGCCGATCCGACACGAAAATTCAGGTATTGATCAATCACCGACAAAGCCTTTTCTGATAGTAATTTCGTGTTCATATTCTTATTTTAGCAACTTCTCGATCTCTTTTCCTCTCGCATTGAATTTATTATGCGCTTCCATGATCCCTTTTCTGCTCTGTATTCGAAGCCGGTCGGAATTCAGCTTTGTATTATTGTATTTTATTACTTTATACCCGGCCTTTTCCAATCCTCCGGTGTTCATGTCGGTAGTTGCCTTTGTGACTCTCTGAACGATCTGCGATCCGTCATTTATCGCCATTATATTTTCAGAAGCCGGGGCATCAGTCAGGGCCAGCAGGTGGGCTTCAAACATTGTGATGCCGGGAACTCCCTCTGCGCGCGCTTCTGATTGCAGTTCGGATTCGAAAGTCGCGGAAGCCGGCTGGCGGGAATTTATTTCTATGAGAAGAATCCGGTCTCGTTCCTCGTCATACACGGCATCTATTCCAAAGAGGCCTCTCCAGCCTTCTGACCGCATTTTTTCTCCGATTGAAAGAGCCATTTCATTGAATTTTTCAACATGAGCCGGCGAAAGGATGCTATGAGGAAGACTCCAGTCATTGCCGATCGTACTCATGGGATTATCCGTAAATGGGGGAAGACCGGTTATTTGGTAGCTGATGTTTCCAAGGAGAATGCCGTCTTTGGACGTCGTGATGTTCATCGTGAACACAGGGCCCTTGACATATTCTGTGATTCTGGCTTCCCGATCCGGAAATTGCTTTTGTATTTCCTTGAGCTCGCTTTATTTCTGAATGAGGAATGATACATCTCCGGTATGGATATGGGCCCATTGCAATATGAAGTAAGAGGATTCCATCGTGATGTCCTTCGCAATGGCGACACGGTGTTCAGGAAGAAACCTCA
>JAUYLM010000068.1 GCA_030698965.1 bacterium | reverse complement strand
CGCAGAGCAAGACCTTCTACGATTGCCGTTTTTCCGACTCCCGCTTCTCCGATGAGTATCGGATTATTTTTTGTCCGGCGGGAAAGTATCTGGATCACCCTCAGTATTTCATTATCCCTCCCTATGACGGGGTCCAGCTTGTTTTCTTTTGCAAGCTTGGTGAGACTTCTGGCGTATTTTGAAAGAGTGCGGAATTTCTTAGGCTTATCGTCCCCTGCTTCTCCCGAGTTTTTTATCTCCTGTATTATTCCCAGGACAACCTGGCGGTCTATCTTGAAGCGTGCCAGTATCTCCTTTGCCTGGCTCTGAACATCGAAACAGCCGACAAACAAATGTTCGGTGGAAATGAATTCATCTTTCAGTGTCAAAGCGACCTTTCCGGCATGTTCGATGATGGACGCTAGCTCGGGAGTCAGATAAATCTGGTATGAGGGAGAGAGGGTTCGTCCTCCTTCCGGAGCCTCGATATTTTCGAGGATGACATCCGTCAACAGCATCGTATCGATTTCCATCTTGTCCAGTATGGAAGCCACCATGCTCTCCTCCTGCAAGATGAGCGCGCACAGAAGATGCACGGGATTGACGTGATTCTGCCCTCTTTCGATCGCCAATTCATGCGACCGGCGCAGGGCTTCTTTTGCTTTAGTTGTAAAGTTGGTTAGCGGGGGCATATTTCTTGTTTATAGCATTATTTAACCACAGCTTACCTATAAAGTCTAGGGATACTCGCTCGCAGAGAATCCAGTGAATGGAATGAATTTTTCCTCATCAGGGAGCTCGTCTTGAAACCGATAATTTCCCCATTAAAAGAGAACCCTGGGCTTCCTATCATGGTTTCTTCGGTCCGGACGGAGGTTATGACCTCATCGCCTTCTGTTCCTTGATATATCCCATGTGATAGGAAATAGGAATCTTTGCCGGACAGAGAAAGGATTGCCTGTCCTAGCTTTAGTGATGACGAAAAGTCCGCGTGGTTTATTACCGGGTTGGACGATACTACAAATACAACATCGCCGTCTATCTGTGATTGGATGACATGGATCGGAAACTGCTGTCCGTCGTGGAAAACGGCCACGGGATTATTCAGTGGAGCTATGCTTGCCTTATCTGTTACTATGACTCCGTCCTTTGAGACTATGAGGCCGAGACCAGTGACAGCATCCATTCCTCCCGATTGCTCTTTTATTCGCACCGTGCTCTTGGAAACCTTTTCGACCGCCGAAGCTGTCGCGTCTTCAATATTTATCACCGCCGCCGTCTTGTTGTCTCCGGAAGGATCAGAAACTCTCTCGATCGTTCTCTCCACTACCCGATTTATGGTCTGAGTCACGCCGATAGGATCCTGATCCATCAGAGACACAGTCACGATGCCCGTGGCGATCGATGTTACAAAGCTTACGAGCAGGGTCAGAAGGATGATTTGCTGTTTTGACAGATGCTCCATGCCCTACATTGTAAGGGTTTTGATGACTTTTTTCAACTCTCTTTTCGTAGTATGACGACCAAATGAGAATCTGACGGAGATCCTGCTGTCTGCGCCCATTGCCTTCAGCACATATGACTCATCTTCGTCCTTCAGACAAGCGCTTTTTGTGGAGCATTCTATGCCTTTGGCATCCAATTGCAGGACGAAAAATTCATTATCAATATTTGGAATGGATACGCTCAATATATGAGGGGATGAATTTTTTATGGAACCATTTACTTTTATTTCCACGTTTTTCTTTTTCAATTCTTCAGCGAAAAAATTTTTCAATTCACTTATTCTTGCGTACTCTTTCTCTCTTGTCTTTTCGGCGATCTCCAAGGCACATGCAATACCGGCAATGCCGGGAAGGTTTTCTGTACCTGACCTATGAATCTCCGCAGTTCCCCTTTTTACATAGAGCATTCCAACACCCCTGGGACCATATATTTTATTGCCGTCCAAAGTCATCAAATCCACGCCCAACTTTTCTACATGCAAGGGCAGATACATTGCCTGGCTGGCATCGGTATGAAAAAGGATATTGCTGTTAAAACTCTTTCCGGCATCACGGACGATCTTTGCGATTTCCCGTATGGGTTCAATTGTCCCTGTTTCATTATTAACCATCATGACTGAGACAAAGGCTGTTTCCGGAGTAATGGCTTTTTTTAACTCTTCAAGATCTACGATTCCACTCTTGTCTACGCGGATCTGCGTGGCCTTTGTATTTTTTATAATAGAAGAATGCTCAATTTCGCTTATGACTATATGTCCGGTTCCTGTAGTTCTTAGCGCGATTTCATTCGATTCCGTTCCACCGGAAGTGAAGATTATTTCGTCGGGATGAGCATTTATGATCTTTGCGACCTTTTCCCTGGATTCCTGTAGGACTTTCTTGGCTGCGACTCCAGATGCATAAAGAGCCGAAGGATTTCCATATTCCTTCTTCTCGTATTTTTTCATAATCTTCTTGACCCTTTTGTCTATGGGGGTAAGAGAGGCGTAGTCCAGGTAAATTTTTCTCATTTTTCTTTCTCCATCACCAAAGCATACTCACTCTAGATGAATTCCTGAGAAAATGCTATTGCGTAAATAGGAGTTTGCGTGTCGCAGTGCCAAAAGATCGACGGAGGTAATATCCGCTTCTGGCCACTATAGTTAACTATAGTGACTGCAACAGAAATATCAACCAGAGGCAATCTTGACGACAGAGGCAATCCGTTTCCCAAACACTATAGCTAACTGTAGTGCTTGCAGACGACACATGCCTCCCCATTCCTCTCCCCTTACGTCCACTTTAGGATACAATATATCCCGTCTCTGGTATAATACAGCCATAACCATGAATTTTACAATGGAAACATCCGACATATACC
>JAUYLM010000066.1 GCA_030698965.1 bacterium | reverse complement strand
CCCGCCGACGAGTGGGTAAAAATAAGAGCGGAAAATAGAAAACAGCCTGCTTATTGACTTAACCCCTCAATTTGCTAGTATTTCAAAGCTTTATACAATAGAAAAAAACCGAAAAAAATGTCACGAAGTCTTAAAAAAGGTCCATATGTCGAAGTTCGTCTTCTCAAGAAGATTGTCGGATAGAAACCCATAGAAACAGGGGGTATAAAGACATGGTACCGAAGAAGCCAGATTTCTCCTGAAATGGTGGGCTTTATTTTCGGGGTCTACAATGGAAGGCAGCATATAGAGGTTCTGGTTACCGAGGAAATGGTTGGACACCGCCTCGGTGAATTTTCGCCTACGCGCAAGTTCGTCAAGCACGGAGGAAAGATGCAGAAGGAGATTGAGACAAAGGCTAAAGAAGCGGAGATCACCGCCGCAAAGTCAGCAAAAGAAACTACGGCTGCTCCAAAGAAATAATGCAAAAATAATTTTTTATGATTAAAGCATCTCTTGTAAATTTCAGACAGTCTCCCAGAAAGGTCCGCTCCGTGGCGAACTTAGTTCGAGGCAAATCTGTTTCCAGCGCTTTGGATACGCTGAATTTTTTGAGCAAGAAAGCCGCCGATCCTCTCTACGGGCTTTTACAGTCCGCCATCGCCAATGCAAAGAACAATCATAATCTTGAGAAGGAGGGCTTGATGATAAAAGAACTCAGGGTTGATGCCGGAGTTACTTTGAAGAGGAGCATGCCCAGGGCGCGAGGCTCGGCTTCCCGCATTAACAAGCGTTCAAGCCATGTCCTATTAGTATTAGCTCCGACACAGGAAAAGAAGAAAAAATAATCATATGTCACATTCTGTCCACCCATATTCTCATAGACTAGGAATTATCCGCGACTGGAAAAGTCGCTGGTTCGGCGTGAATAAAGGATACAGGAATGCTCTCAAGGCTGACCTCCTTATCCGAGAGTATTTGAAAAAAGAACTGCGAGCTTTCTACCTTTCAGACGTCCAGATAGAGAGAAACCAGAAATCTCTTCACATCATTATCAGATCCTCTCGTCCCGGCACGATTATCGGAAGAAGCGGAGACGGTTCCGTCAAGCTTCGTGAGAAAATCCTAAAGCTTCTCCAGAAGAATGAGATCAGCCTGGCTGGTCAGGAATTGAAAATGGATATAGAGGAGGTTAGAAATCCCGAGTCCAATGCCGCCATTGTAGGCCTGATAGTGGCAGAGGGACTTGAGAAGCGCCTTCCTTTCCGAAGAGTTCTCAAGCAGACCTTGGAGAAGGTTCTTGCCAACAGGGAGGTGAAGGGAGCGAAGATCAAGCTTTCCGGACGGCTTGGAGGCGCTGATATGTCCCGCCAGGAAGACTTGAAAAAGGGGCAGATCCCTCTGCAGACTCTCCGTGCGGACATTGATTTCGCGAAAGAGAAGGCTCATATGACATACGGCGATATCGGAATAAAAGTTTGGATATACAAAGGGCAAATCTTCGAGAAGGATATGAAGAATCCCATTAAATAAATTTAAATACCATGTTATTTCCTAAGAAAGTAAAATTCCGCAAGTGGCACACAGGACGAAAGAACGCGAAGAAACTCGCGGCGTCTCCTGAGACGCGAGGAGTAAAAATATCCTTCGGATCCTATGGATTGAAGGCTCTGCAATACGGACGCCTTACTTCAAATGAGATCGAGGCTGCTCGCAAGGTCATGACCCGATATGCCACGAAGTCAGGAAAGGTCTGGGTGCGCGTTTTTCCTGACAGGCCATATACCCAGAAGCCTCCAGAAGTGAAGCTTGGAAAGGGAAAAGGGGATCCGGTGGGATTTGTCGCGCAGGTCAAGCCGGGGCGAGTCCTCTTTGAAATTGACGGAGTTGATGATAAGGTAGCTCTTGAGGCCCTGAGAAAGGCGGGGACCAAGATATCGGTAAAGACCAAGGCTATCAGCCGAAATATGATGTAGCGTTGGTATAATGCAAATATATGAAGGAATACAAGGATAAAACACCAAAAGATTTGATGAAGCTCATCGCAGAAAAGAGAGAGGGTATTCGCAATTTTCGATTCGGTTCTACGGGAAGCAAGACGAAGAACGTTAAGCTTGGACGGACGCTTAAAAAGGACATTGCCCGGATCATGACCGAGCTTAATATGAGGAAAACAGCGAAATAATTTATGGAAAAGATAATAAACAAGGCAAAAAAGCAGACATTCTCAGGAATAGTCGTATCGGATAAGATGAAAGACACGGCAGTCGTTCTTGTGGAAAGGTATGTGAAGAATCAGAAATATCAGAAGTTCATGACTGTTCGAAAGCGATACAAGGCTCATAATGTTGGCAATACCAAAAAAGTTGGTGACAAGGTAACGATAGAATCTTGCCGCCCAATTTCCAAGCATAAATCCTTCAGAATAATTTAAATATATGATACAGCCACGCTCAATAGTAAGAATAACTGATAACTGCGGTGCCAAGATCGGACGCATCTTCAAGGTGCTCGGCTCTTCTAAAAAGAGATATGCCGAAATTGGAGACCTTGTCGTCCTTTCTGTCCAAAGAGCAGAGCCAAGAAAGACAATCAAGAAAAAGGATGTTCTCCAGGCAGTAGTTGTACGTCAGGCAAAACCTTACCGAAGAAAGGATGGTTCCTACATCCGCTTTGACGAAAATGCCGTAGTTATCCTTGAAAAAGGAAAGAAGGAACCGATCGCCGGGCGTATTTTCGGTCCTATTCCGCGCGAGATGTCGGAAAAAGGATTCCAGACGATCGCTTCCAGAGCGCCTGAAATTGTATAAATAAAACTATGACTATAAAAAAAGAGGACAATGTAATAGTGCTGGCGGTGAAAGACAAGGGAAAGACCGGAAAGGTCATAAAGTCTCTGCCAAAAATCCATAAGGTTATTGTAGCGGGCATAAACATGATGAAGAAGAATCAAAAGCCGCGCAAACAGGGACAGAAGGGACAGATAGTGGAAGTGACCATGCCTATCGATGTATCAAACGTAGCTAAGAAAAAGTAACATGAAAAATCCAGCGCCAATAACGACATATCAGCTCAACAAGGATTCATTCAAGGGAATGAAGGAGAAATTCGGCTGGAAGAATCCCATGCAGTCTCCGCGACTTGTGAAGATTGTTGTCTCTACAGGTATTGGATCGCTCAAGGACAAGAAAAAGATCGAGCTTATCGCGGACCGATTGGCGAGAATTACAGGACAAAAGCCCGCTCTCCGTGGCGCGAAGAAGTCTATTGCTACATTCAAGGTTCGAACAGGGGATCCTGTCGGATACCAGATCACTCTCCGCGGAAAGAGAATGTGTGATTTCGTAGACCGATTGATTCATATTGCCCTGCCTAGAACGAAAGACTTCCGTGGAATAGTCAGAACGGCAGTGGATGGAATGGGAAACTACACGCTTGGAATAAAGGAGCACACGATTTTCGCCGAAACATCCGATGAGGACTTGAAAGATGTCTTCGGAATGGGCGTTACTATCGTAGTGTCTTCTCAGGAAAAGGATCAAACGCTGCCTTTTCTGGAATATCTAGGATTTCCGCTTAAGAAAGAGGAGGGGAAGAAGTAGCTTGAGGTACCAAATTGGATCCAGATTTCCGGAAGCTGGGGGAGCGGACAACCCCATTTTTAAGCACTATAGTTAACTGTAGTGCTTGCAGAGGTAATATCTCTCCGTCGCCTCTTCCTATCGCTCGTAAATTTTATTATAGGCAACAAAAATCCACCTCATACGACAGCAGATTTTCGTGTCATAGGGTGGGTTTTTTCGTTTCTTATTCTCTTACCCCTTGTGCATGAGGATTACCCCTAGACTAGCAAGGACATAGCCGATGAATTTTCCGATCGATATGTCCTTAGGGTTTTGGTAAACAAAAACCAAAACCGACACAGCGACCTGCATCACGAAGATCGTGACCAGATATGTAGGCCGTATCCTATCGGCATCATTCATAGACTTAACAATATCCAGCATCCTGGACGTTGACCAGAGGCCCATGCCTCCACAGAAGCCGGCGATGGCAATGGGACTCCAGTTGGAGACCTCATGAGTCCATTTGATCATCACGAAAATTGTGATGATCACTACTAGTGCTCCTGTGATCCAAACCATGTATCGATTTCCTTTTCTTGAGTCATCGTTGACTGTAAGGAGCAGGAGAACGAGTGTTTGGAAAATCAGGAATGCAGTAGGGGCTGAAATGCCTTTAAGTCCTGATTTATCCATGGCATAGGGCCAAATGCCAAACAGAACACCAGCTAGAAGAGCCAGTGCTAGGGGGTTATTGATAGGGATCATATTTTTATTTTCAGGGTTCGTGCAGTGCTGAAGGGAGTTTAATCTATTTTTAATGTAAAGTCAAAGAGGACGCAAAGGCTTTACAGATTTATGGCTTTCTGCTAGTATGGCTGTACATTTAAAAATAAGTAAATATATATGAAATAGTGATTGGAAGCACAGCCTTTAGCGCCTGCCGGCGCAAATAGGAAAGCTAACCAATCCCCATTTTATTTGCAAAATAAGCCACATGGCAAAAACATCAGTTAAAGCAAGAGCAAAGAAAACCCCAAAGTTCGCCTCACGTGTCGTGAGACGATGTTTCCGCTGTGGACGAAAGAACGGATACATGCGGGATTTCGATCTATGCCGAATTTGCTTCAGGGAATTCGCCAATGACGGAGTTATTCCAGGAATAAAAAAATCATCATGGTAACAGACCCGATTTCAAACTTCATAATCAGCATTAAAAACGGCAGTGATGCAGGAAAAACAACCATTGTAGTTCCTTACTCCGCTTTGAAAGAATCCATCGCGCATGTTCTGGCAAAAGGAGGATATCTTTCAACTATTGAAAAGAAGGGCAAGAAGGCGATCAAGACTTTGGAAATAGGGCTTGTATATCTAGGTGATGAGCCTAGGGTTCATGGAGTTGACCGTATTTCCAAGCCTTCCCGCAGAATTTATCAGAAGGCGAACGATATCAGGATGTTCAAGAGCGGTTTTGGAAACACCGTTATTTCGACTCCAAAGGGGGTACTCTTGGATATCGATGCAAAGAAGAACAAGGTCGGAGGAGAAGTCCTTTTCAAGATTTGGTAAATTTAAATAAAAAAAATGTCACGAATAGCAAAAAACCCAATACCAATTCCAGAAAAGACCGAGGTCTCATACTCCTCAGGCACTATTGTCGTAAAAGGTCCGCTGGGCTCCCTTACAAAGGAATTTCATCCGGAAATAGAAGTTAAGATTGAAGACAATAAAGTTATCCTGACCCCTGTCCGTAAATCCATAGATGTTCTGGCTCTCTGGGGAACATACGCTTCACACATTAAAAATATGCTTGCCGGAGTGAATACTCCATATCAGAAGAAGCTCATCGTGGAAGGGATCGGCTTCAAATCCGAAGTAAAGGGAAGTGAGCTTCATATGGCACTCGGTTTTTCCCACCCTGTCATGGTAAAGATTCCGGATGACTTGAAGGTAACGGCCGAAAAAAATGTCATCACGGTGTCCGGCATTGACTGCGAAAGAGTCGGCCAGTTCGCGGCAAGCGTCCGATCGCTGAAGAAACCCGAACCTTACAAGGGAAAGGGAATCCGATATGATGATGAAGTCATCCGCCGAAAGCAGGGAAAGAAATCGGTATAAAGAGCTGAATAGAAATAAACATATGAATACAAGCAAACAAAAACAAATGAAAATCGCCCGCCGGCACAAGAGGATCAGATCCACGATTTCCGGCACTCAGGAGAGGCCGCGTCTTTCGGTATTCCGCTCGAATAAATTCATCTATGCCCAGCTTGTGGATGATGTTAAGGGTCATACTTTCGCCGAAGCTCACGACGCGGACGCGCAAAAAGCCGGAGCGGAGCTTGCAAAGAAGGCAAAAGCCCTTAAGATTGATAAAGTAGTCTTTGACCGCGGGGGATATCTGTATACAGGCAAGATAAAAGCGGTAGCGGACGCGGCTAGGGAAGGGGGGCTTAAATTTTAAAATATATGAAAGACGAAACCAAAGAAATAACAGAAGAAACAGCGGCGGTTACTGTTCCTGTCGCGAAGTCGGCTCAACCTTCGCAATTTTCCCAATCCCCTCATGGAGGCCGACGCCCCGGAGGACGAAGGCCATCACGCCCTGAAAAGGATCGCATCAAGCCTGAATTTGATACAAAAATAATCGATAGACGCCGTGTGACCAGAGTGGCTGCCGGAGGACGAAGGTTTACCTTTTCAGTGGCAGTTGTTTCTGGAGACAAGAAAGGCCGCGTGGGAGTCGGACTTGGAAAAGCAGGAGATACCTCCCTAGCAATTGACAAGGCTACCCGTCATGCCAAGAAGAATATGATAAAAGTTGCCCTTTCACCGGCCATGACTATCCCTCACGCGGTAGAGGCCAAGTTCTCCAGCGCTATGGTCATGATCATGCCCGCGAAAGGACGAGGAGTGGTGGCTGGAAGCTCGGCTCGAAATGTCATTGAACTCGCCGGCATAAAAGATATTTGTGCCAAGCTCCTGTCAGGCAGTAAGAACAGGCTGAATATTGCCAGGGCAACTATCAAGGCACTCTCCAGCTTGTCGAAGCATTCAAGAGAGGGGATAAAAAACTTCCATGCAAATAAATAATATAATTCCAAGGACAAAAAATAAGAAGACTATGATCGTAGGCCGCGGAGGCAAGCGAGGCAAGACTTCTGGGCGAGGGGGAAAGGGTCAGACGGCACGAGCGGGAAACAAGAAAAGGCCGGAACTCAGGGACTTTATAAAAAGAATTCCAAAGCTTCGCGGACGAGGAAAGAACTCCCAGAAGTCATTCGCGGTGAAGCCTCTGGCAATCAACCTAGATTTCATTGAAAAAATTTTCAGTGACGGGGAAGTGGTATCAGAGAAAACTTTGATAGAAAAGAAAGGTATCGCAACAATAGAGGGCAAGATTCCTCATGTCAAGATATTAAGTGTCGGAGAACTTACCAAGAAGCTCTCATTCGAGGGATGCAAGGTCTCGAAAGAGGCAATGATAAAGATAGAAAAAGCCGGAGGTACGGTGAAGTAACATAATGAATACACTTTTTCAAAAGATTGTCACAGTCATAAAGGATCCAACGATACGCAAGCGCATTCTATTTACTTTGGGGGCGCTGGTGATTTTCCGCCTTCTTTCTACCATTCCGATTCCTGGTATTGACGAGGCCAGCCTACAGAATCTACTGGCCGGCAATCAATTTTTCGGTCTACTGGATATATTTTCCGGAGGAGGTATTTCCCGCCTTTCAATAGTGATGCTAGGAGTCGGGCCATATATTACCGCTTCCATCATCATGCAGCTTCTGACTATGATGTTTCCAAGTATCAAGGCAATGATGCAGGAAGAGGGTGAGGCTGGACGTGCAAAGCTTTCTCAATACTCACGCCTCATATCTATTCCTTTGGCCGCTCTGCAGGCATATGGCTTCCTGGCTCTTCTGGCTAGCCAGAATGTCCTGCCACAGCTATCGGGCATGGAGCTCATCACGAACATTTTTGTCATAACAGCAGGCTCCGTGCTTCTGATGTGGATCGGCGAGCTGATATCTGAATTTGGGATAGGCAACGGCGTTTCCCTGATCATTTTCGCCGGTATCGTAGCCGTGCTACCTACGCAGGTATACCAATTCATTGCCGCCTTCAATCCAGCCGACATTCCTCTTTATCTCATCTTCCTTCTCGTGGCTGTAGTGGTGATAGTGGCTGTGGTCGTGGTCACTGAGGCTGAGCGTCCAATATCCGTCACTTACGCCAAGCAGGTCAGGGGAAACAAGGTATATGGCGGAGTTTCTACATATCTTCCCTTGAGACTGAACCAGGCCGGAGTTATTCCCATCATATTCGCTCTTTCCATTCTTCTTTTCCCTCAGATCATCACGAATTTCCTCTCAAATTCTTCAAACGTCATGGTTTCTGATATCGCCCGATGGATCTCCGAATTCCTAGCGAATCCATGGTTCAACGGAATTCTTTACTTCCTTCTTGTTTTTGTCTTTACTTACTTTTACACCGCAGTCACTTTTGACCCAAAAATGATTTCTGAAAATCTGCAGAAGGGAGGGGCATTCATTCCTGGTGTGCGACCCGGCGAATCTACCATGAATTATCTGGGCAAGGTAGTTACTCGAATCACTCTGGTCGGAGCTTTCTTCCTTGGCGCGATTGCCGTGCTTCCATTGATCATGCAGGGCTTCACAGGCAACCAGACACTGGCTATCGGAGGTACAGCGCTTCTCATCGTAGTATCGGTTGTTCTTGATCTATTGAAGAAAGTAGATGCCCAGGCAAGCATGAGGGAGTACTAGGATAATGTCAGGTTTTTGTCTATAATATAGGCACAACATGACCTCTCAAACATTCATCTTCATTGGCCGCTCCGGCAGCGGAAAAGGAACCCAAGCCAAGCTACTGCAGGATTACCTCAAGAAAATAGATCCGGACAAGGATACGCTATACATACAGACAGGATTGGAATTGAGGGAATTTATAAAAGGGCCGAGCTATACGCAGAAAGCTTCAAAAGTTCTCTATGAGACCGGAGGACTTCAGCCGGAATTCATAGCTATATACACCTGGGTGAATCTTCTTGTAAACAAATACAATGCCAATGAGCACCTAATCTTTGATGGAACACCAAGGAGGAGGCATGAAGCTGGAGTTCTTGATTCTATCTTCGGTTTTTATAAGCTGGAAAAAGCTCATGTTATATATATTGACGTAAAGAAAGACGAGTCAGTCAATCGACTGATGGCGAGAAAAAGAATGGATGATACCAGGGAGAATATCGAAGAAAGGCTCTCTTGGTTCGAAAGAGATGTGATCCCTGCCATCGGCTTTTACAGCGACAACAAAGAATACGATTTTTTTATAATAAACGGCGAACAGGCTGTTGAGGCGGTCCACGATGACATACTGAAAGCCTTAAAGATATGATAAAGATAAAAACCAAGGAGGATATTGCCATACTGCGCGAGGGAGGCAAGAGGCATGCGGAGATTATGAATAAACTGATCTCAATAGTTCGGCCGGGTTTGAAAACATCTGAGATTGACGAAGCCGTACGAAAGATGATCGGAGAGAAGGGCGACAAAGCATCTATTCTAGACTATAAGCCTCACGGAGCAACGCGACCATATCCCGCGACCATATGCGTTTCCATAAATGATGAGGTGGTACACGGAATACCAAATGAAAACCCCAGAACTCTGGAAGAAGGGGATATCGTTGGCCTTGATTTTGCCCTTACGCATAAAGGACTGATCACTGACATGGCGGTTACGGTACCTGTGGGAAAAATTTCTAAGGAACTTGAGGATCTATTGTCCGGGACAAGGGAGGCTATGATGGCTGGAATAAAAACGGCGAAAGGCGGAAATAAGGTCGGGGATATCAGTGCGGCCATTGAACTTATCGGGATATCCAAAGGTTATGGTGTGGTGGAGGATCTGGCCGGGCATGGAGTGGGGTACCATGTCCATGAAGAACCGTTCGTTCCCAATTACGGCGAACCCGGGAAGGGAGAGGTTCTGAAGCCTGGAACAGTGATAGCAATAGAGCCTATGTTCAACCTCGGTTCCCATTATGTTGTTTTTGATAAAAAAGATGGGTATACATACAGGACGAAAGATGGAAAGCCAAGCGCGCATTTCGAACACACGGTCCTTATCACAAAAGGTGACGCGGAGATACTAACTTTGGTATAATACCGGCATGAATCATCCAAAAAACGAAAGTACGCTGGTTTTGATAAAGCCAGACGGGGTGCAGAGAAGTCTGATTGGTGAAATAATAGGTCGTTATGAAAGGGTCGGTCTCAAGCTGATCGCAATGAAGATGATTGTGGTTACCAGGGAATTTATAGAAGAATTCTATACATTGGATCCGGAATGGAAGCTGAAGACCGGGGAGAAAAATCTGAAGGCATATAAGGATAAGGGGCTTACCAATACTCATAATGATCCGATCGAGGTCGCGAGCTTCATCCTGGAGAAGCTGAAAATCTACTATACAAGCGGGCCGATAGTGGCTATGGTTTGGGAAGGGGCTCATGCAGTGGCGGTTGTCAGGAAGCTGACCGGGAGCACCGAGCCCGTGATGTCTGATGTGGGAACCATAAGAGGGGATTTCGTCCTTGATTCATACAAGATGGCCGACGATGACCTTAGGTCCATCAGGAATCTCGTGCATGCTTCCGGATCCGTCAAAGAAGCGGAAGCAGAGGTCGGACACTGGTTTTCCGAGCAGGAAATCATAAAGTACCGGCATGTGCAGGAAAAGATATTGTACGATGTCAATATCGACGGAATTGAAGAATAGTTTCGTATTGATTTTTGCGCTTGTATTCGTGGGTTAGGGGTTTATAATAAAGACAGGTCACTGAAGTATTAACCCTATAACTTTTCATTTGGGATCTCGAGGTGTGCTGCGCCTTGGCGCAGTCATAGAGAACCCACCTAGCTAATACCTAGGTTGTAATACTTCAATGACCTAATGAGGATGTCTGCTTTGATGGAGCAGGCATTTTTGTTATAATGCTTTTATAAATCAACTGCATAAATAAAACTGCATGAATAAAATATACATTCCTGCCCTGCTACTCGTAATTCTTCTCGCCGTCGCTCATTTTATTGCCAGCAAATATTCTCTTTACGTGCGATATCCTGGCTACGATATAGGCATGCACATCCTTGGGGGAATCGGCATCGCCTTGTCTGTATACGCGACACTTTTCACTTTTTCCAAGATCCAAAGGCCTTCTTTTTGGACCGTGATCATCCTGGTTTTCATTGCTGGTTTTTTCTGGGAGGCTTTTGAGGCCTATTATGATATCGCCGGAGCTCCTGTGGGAACCAGAGCTTATTACTTTGATGCTGTGAAGGACCTGTTCAACGATACTCTGGGAGCCGTTATCGCCTGCTTTTTTTTAAGAAAAAATAATAGTAAATGAAAGTTACATTTTTTAGCGGAGTCGGAAGCGTAACAGGAGCCAACTTTCTCCTAGAAACAGGAAGTTCAAGGATCTTGGTGGACTGCGGGCTGATACAAGGCGAGAGGGAAGCGATGAAAGAGAACAGTGAAAGCTTTGGCTACGAACCTTCCTCTATAGACATGCTTTTTGTAACCCATGCTCACCTTGATCATGTGGGACGCATTCCGAAATTGGTAAAAGAGGGATTTAAAGGCGAAATATACTCTACTCCCGAGACCAGGGCTCTCGCAGAGCTCATATTGGAAGACGCAGCCGGTCTGATGGCTAAATTTGCAAAAGAGGACGGCATCCTGCCAATTTATGAAATGAATGACGTGAAGAACTCAATGCTTCTTTGGAAAACTATACCTTATCACGCCGAGACTCAGTTCGGAGATTTCTCCTTATACATAAAAGATGCCGGGCATATTCTAGGATCAGGCATGTTCCAGTTTACCGCTGGCGGGAAGAAGATAGTTTTCACCGGGGATTTAGGGAATTCGCCAACCCCATTGCTCATGGATACGGAGCCCATCGAAGGGGCTGATTACCTGATCATGGAGAGTGTCTACGGAGATAGGAATCATGAATCAAAAGATATTAGGAAAGAGAAACTAGAAAAGATAATAAAAGACACTATTTCAAAAGGAGGAACTTTGGTCATTCCGGCTTTTTCCCTGGAGAGGACGCAGGTTATTATTTACGAAATCAACAAGCTTGTGGAGTCAAAAGTTATTCCTACAATCCCAGTCTTTATAGATTCTCCTCTGGCTATCAAAGTTACAGAAGTCTATCGGGCAAGCACTGGACTTTTCAATGGGAGGGCACAAGAGGAAATACGCAACGGCGATGATATTTTTAATTTCCCAAAACTCTCATATACTGTGAGTAGGGAAGATTCAGAGGAGATAGATAGGATGAATGGACCTAAGATCATCATTGCCGGGTCGGGAATGTCGGTAGGGGGAAGAGTCAGGCACCATGAGGGAATGTACTTGCCGGATCCGTCAAGCACGATTTTACTGGTCGGATATCAGACACTAGGAACTACCGGCCGGCATCTTTTGGAAGGCGCAAAAAAGGTGAATATCGGGGGGAAGCAAATAGAAGTGAGGGCTAAGATAGAATCTATTCTAGGGTACTCTTCGCATAAGGATAGCGATCATATGGTCGAGCTTGTTTCTACGGCGCAAAACACGGTAAAAAAAGTTTTTGTTGTAATGGGCGAGCCGAAAGCCGCGACTTTTCTGGCGCAGAGGATAAATAATGAACTTGGCGTGCAGGCCATTTGCCCGGAGAAGGGGATGGAATACGAACTCTAAGCAACCTTCTCTACTATCTTCTTGAAAGCTTCAGGATTCTCGTCGGCTAGTGCAGCTAATGACTTCCTGTCCAGGGAAATATTTGACTTCTTGAGGGCGCCAATGAACTTGCTGTAGGAATTTTCAGGATTTATCTCTCGAAGAGCGGCATTGATGCGAACATTCCAGAGGCGTCGATAGTCTCCCTTCTTGTCCTTGCGGTGGGCGAATGCGTAAGTACCGGCATGCGAGATGGCTTCGTAGGCGTTTCTCTCGGTCTTTGATCGGCGAAAACGATAGCCCTTTACCTGCTTCAGTATATTCCTTCTTGTTTTTAGAGCATTTACTCCTTTCTTTACTCGTGACATGTTATTTTATTTAAATTAAATTATAGACCGACAAGGAAGCGACTCTTCTCTTTTCCTGTCATGTGGAAAGGCACTTTGCTGTTCTTTTTGTGGAGCTGGGAACGTCGGCTTTCTTTGGCATTGAAATGGTTCTGGCCTGTCGCACGGCTAAGAATCTTGCCGTTCTTGGTAAGCTTCAGTCTTTTTGAGAATGATTTGTTTGTTTTCATGTTACTTTTTTTCTATAATTGCGGTCAAACCCTTGAGGCTTTTCTGGGGAGCGCTGGCGATTTTGTAATCAACCGTAATAAGCTTGAATACTCTGTCCATGCGTTCCTTGAGGAAGTTCACATCCATATACTTGGAGCGGCCGACTAGGAAGAGATCAATCTTAACACGGTGGCCGTCTTTCAGCCATTCCGAGGCTTTCTTGGCTTTTAGCTCCAGATCATGCTCTCCTGTACCGATTTTAACCTGTATATTCTTGATATCCGAGGTATGGGTGCGGGATTTTGCTACCTTCTGCTTCTTCTTTTCGTCGTATTGAAATTTACCATAATCCATGATTTTTGCAACTGGAGGGGTGGCATTTGGTGATATTTCAATAAGATCGCAGTTTCTGGCATGAGCCTCCTTCAAAGCCTGTTCTAGGCTGATAACCCCAAGGTTCTCTCCGTCAATGGTAATAACTCGCAGCTGAGGCGATTTGATAAAATGATTTATTCGTATTCTTTGGGCGCTCAATGTAGTTGTCTTTAGAATCTAATTTATAACATACTTTATGTTTTTCTACAAGAAGCCTCGTATGAACTTTACAAAGAAAAGGACGATCTTCTTCACGAAGGATATATTTTTCCATTCCTCGTAAGTGATTTCTTGCGAGCTTTGAAGATCATGCGCAAAATGGGAAGAGAGTTCCTCCGCAAAATGACGATTCTTCGTTACGAGATTCGCTTCAAAATTATATAGCAAACTAATGTGGTCTATATTGAGCGTGCCGACACTCGCCCATTTATCGTCTACGACAACAGTTTTGCTGTGCATCATCTTTCCTTTGTACAGATAAATCTTGACACCAGACCAGAGCAGGCTATGAAAAAATGTCCTGGCCCCAAGGTCGACTATCGGGTAATCAGATTTTTCAGGAATAATGATTTTCACGTCAACTCCATGGTGAGCGGCCTGCCTCAGTATCCTGGCGATTCGGTGGGTCGGTACGAAGTACGGAGTAGTGATGTAAATGTATTTATCAGCGTTTCGCAATGCTTCTACTATCCGATTATATAGCCGGCGATTTCTGCCCATGGGGGTGTTGGTGATATATTCAAATTCATGGTCGACCCCACCGCTTCTTTTTTCAGGTATCCTTCTCGGAACGCGCTTTCCGTGGGCGCGGTCAAGCATCCTTTCAAAAGCTTTTTTCATATCCTCAACTACAGGACCCTCTATTTTGACATGCGTATCCCTCCACTCTTTCATTTCCTTGCTAATGCATATGCTTCCAGTGAACCCTGTCTTTCCGTCTATGACCAAGGTCCGGCGGTGATTGCGGAAATACCACGATCGATAATCATGGATGGTGAAGAAACCGGGAAAGAGTGTCTTGAAGAAAACGAGTTCTATTCCTTTGTTCTTCAGGTCTTCCACCATTGAGGATCCGAAGAAGGTAAAGCTTCCCGCCGCGTCCCAGAGAAAGCGCACTTTTACGCCTTCCCTGGCTTTTCTTGTGCAGACCTCAATAAATTTATTACCGATCTCGTCTGCCATGAAGATGAACTGCTCAAGGTCAATGCTTTCTTCGGCATTTTCACAGGCCTGGAGCATGGCTTTCCAGGCTTTCGGATTGGCGGTGTAGGTTTTCCAGCTAGTCTCCCTTATTGTCATTGGGTATAGGATAGCATACAATAAAGGACAATATGAGCGACCTTGGATTCTTAATTTTTGCGATCATATTCGGCTACATCTTTTTTGGTCCGCATGCGAAGGGGAAGGGTGAGGGAAAGGATA
>JAUYLM010000035.1 GCA_030698965.1 bacterium | reverse complement strand
GGGCGATGACTCTCTCGATCCCGTTTATGATGAACGTTCCATGGTCAGTCATCAATGGAAAATCAGCAAGAAACATCTCCTGCTCTTTGACGGCATCCAGCATCTTATTTTTGAGCTTGACCTTTACTTTTACCTGTCCTTCGTATGAAAGTTTGTTTGTCTTGGCGTAATGCTCATCATATTTCGGACGTGAAAGCTCAAAACTGGAGAAAGAAAGCTCAAATTTCTTTTCCGCGTAGTCTTTTATCGGAGAAAATTCCTTCAATACATCTGCGATTCCTGTTTCTATGAGCCATCTGAACGAAGCGAACTGTGATTCCACCAGGCTGGGCATCTCTGCCAGGGGTGTCTTGTATCTACTAAAGTATTTTTTAGTGATGTGCATGGCTTATAAAGGCATTAAAATGATAAAAACCACTATAATCCTCCACAGTCATCCATAACACAATCTTGCGAAGTTGGTGTCTAGACTATCAGAACACAGTATAAATGTCAACAGCCGGTTAAAAAACCGTTAAGCAGGTCTAGCTTCAAGACGCACGAGCCTTCTTTTTATATCCGTTACCTGCTCTGAAACTGCAGCGATCTGTTCTTCGCTTGAATCAAACCTCGCATCTATTTTGGCGAAATCCTTATCCAGTCTCTTATTTAGACTGTCCTTAAATTCACTGAATTCCTCAGTAAATTTTGTGAAATACGCTGGTTCTTTTTCTTGTAACATGGGATGTTTTTGTTATCATTTTGTAAATAGTCACTTTATATACCTGAATTATATTCCCTCACTCCATCCCTGTCTATATTTACAATACCGGTTTTATAGTTCGTAACTATTTTATTTTCCCTTTTCTCGACTTCCATGATCACATACAGGCCAGTGCTGGTCTCTTCAGAGAAGTATTGATCGAATGCAAAGTTGCCGAGAGAGTAGAATATTTTTTTATTGTGATAATCCTCTACCGATCCGACTACATGTGGATGTGTGCCAATAACCGCGTCCGCACCTCTGTCAATAAACTCATGTGCCCGCGTTTTCATTTTTTCTGTCGGCACACTCTCGTACTCCGGACCCCAATGCGGAGTCACTATCAAGACATCGACTTCTGGGCGTAGCCTCTCTATCTCTGCCATAACATTATCGAAATTTATATAGCTGAATTCATGAAAGCCTATCAGTCCGAATTTTATTCCATTTTTTTCTGCCACCACGCTTATCTCCTCCCTATTATCCGGGTCTCCGTAGTAGAGCATTCCTGCATCGCGTATATATTCGCGCGTCATGTTCAATCCCTTCACTCCGAAATTCAGGGTATGATTATTCGCCAGGCCCAGAATATCGAAGCCGAGAGCAGATAGTTCCGGCGCCAGGGCGGGATCAAATGTGAATTGTAAAGCCTTGTTCTTCAGACTGGCGGTAATGGATTCGTACGTTGTAAATGGCCCTTCCAAATTCCCCACTGCTATATCGGCTTCAGAAATAAGATCGCGCACACCGGCAAAAAATGCATCGAAACCCATTGCATTTATTTTATTCCTGACATTCCTGTCGAGCATGATGTCTCCGACTATGAGAATCGAAACTTTAGAAAAGGATGGGGTAAATAAAGAAGGAGATTTAAATGTAATACTAGAAGCGTACTGGGCACCATGCCACAAAGCAGCTCCCGCAATGATCAGTGCCAGCAAAACTGCAATGCTACTTTTTATTCCGCCTCCATTCATTTATAAGTTTATGATTACCCGACAGGAGCACTTTCGGCACTCTATATTTCTTACCCTTATATTCTACTACTTCCGGTCGAGTATATACATCCGGAGAAGCGATGCGTGATTCTTCCAGAGACTGCATATCTCCGAGTACTCCTGGAATTTGCCTAGAGATAGAATCGATCAGTAGCATAGCTGGAAGCTCTCCTCCGGTCAGAACGAATGGGCCAACAGAGATTTCTTCAACCTTGAATGTCTTTTTTACCCTTGCGTCTATTCCTTCATATCTGCCGCAGATAAAAATTATGTTTTTATGCTTTGTGGCTGCTTCTTTTGCGTATTTTGTATCGAATTGCTTGCCGGACGGAGTAAACCAGATTATTTTGGCATTCTTATTACCCTTAGCTTTGGCAATCGCCTTTATGACAGGCAGTGCCTCTATCACCATTCCAGGCCCTCCTCCATATGGCTTGTCGTCTACCCTTCTGTCGGCATAACTCGTGCCTTTGGTAAAGTCGCGGGGATTGTAAAACTTCACTTTTATCTTTTTGTCTTCAATGGCGCGCTTCAAGATAGACTCATTCAGATATGAATCAAAAGCTGCTGGAAAAAGGGTGATGATGTGGTAGGTCATTGCAGTAGCAAAATACCATATATTTTAGTAATAGTAAATATTACTTGACTTTTAATAATATATATGCTATTATAGCTTTGAAACAAAGAAAGGATAATTAGCATGATAACTACAGATATTCAAACAAGGAAGGAAGAGTTAATCGCACTCATTTCCAAGTGGGCCGAAGAGAAGAGTATTCTCGAGGCCGACGAGGTAATCGAAGTAGATGTCCGAATCACCAAGCCTTCCAAGGTACGCGTTTCCCTTGAAGGCTACCACGGGCTGGGAAACATTGATCAGATGTCGGTCAACGATCTTGGTCTGAGTGTGAGGGCAGGTAACTGTCTCTCAAACATGGGCATCCAGACTGTTGGTCAGCTTCGGCAACTAAAGCTCGACGATTTACTTGGTAAACCTAATATGGGTAAAAAATCCATTCGGGAATACCGAGACAAATTGCAGACAGTCGGCATCAAAGTCGATTGGGTCATCATTTAATACCCACCGCACAACGAGAAATCCCATCGTTCGTCCGGTGGGTTTTCCTTTTTTCAGGCACTACAGTCAACTATAGTGCTCAGAAAAAGGACTCGCCACCCTGGTGAGGAGTGGCGATGCCCATT
>JAUYLM010000026.1 GCA_030698965.1 bacterium | reverse complement strand
TTTTTTCCTTCAGGAATAACACGCTCGATATGCAATTTTCCATCAGCGAGACTGGCTTTCGTAATCTTTATTCTTCTATCATTGGAAAAGAAATAGGCGGAAGGCCATCCCTCGTAGGCTTGTATTTTTAAATAATTTTTATACGGATCATCGGAGAGGTTGATCAATCCATCTTCTTTCTCAATCTTTTTTGTATACGTGGCCTGGCTATGATCCTGCTCTCTTTCCTCTATTTTTCCATCAGCCCAGTCCGGCAGGGTTGAGACCAGAAGATCGCTTCCTTCATTCACGAGAATCTTTCCGAGCTCGTCGGCCGTAGGAGGCCATGGCTCCGTATTTACTTCTTTCATCGCGACAATCGGCCCGTGGTCCATTTCACTATCCATGCGGATGATCGTTACACCGGTCTTTTTTTCGTCATTCAGGATGGCGGATTCTATGGGGCAGGAGCCGCGGAATTTCGGGAGTAGGGAAGGGTGGATGTTGAGAGATTTTGATTTTGGAATATTTAAAATTTCTTCCGGAATTATCTTCCCGTAGGCCATGACGACAAAAACATCGCAGGCATGCTTCCTGATTTGATTTATAAAATCTTCATCCTTCAAGTTTTCCGGCTGGAACACAGGTATGCCATGCTCATCCCCCCACACTTTCGCTGGCGGTGATGACATTGCCAGATTTCTGCCTTTCGGCCTGTCCGGCGAAGTCACGATGAAGGCAATGGGGAAACCTGCCTGATTTAATTTATCAAGAGTGATAACCGAATATTCCGGGCCTCCCCAGAATCCTACTTTACATTTCGGGCGGGATATCTCTGACATCGTATGCTTTATCTATGAATAATACTCCATTCAAATGGTCTGTCTCGTGCTGGAACACCTGGGCCAGAAGACCGCTGGATCCCCGTTCGAAAAGCCTGCCATTTTCGTCATAGGCTTTTATGGAGGCCTTTTCCGACCGCTTCACTTTCCCATATTTCCATCGGACGGACAAGCACCCTTCTTCAGCCTCGTTTTTTTTTCGGGAAAGCTTGGTGATCTCCGGATTGATGAATATCATGTCTGAGCCGTCGCCCTTGTATTCTTTGTCAGCCATCTTCATCATGGTTCCAGATACCACGAAGATTCGGAGAGATGCTCCGATCTGGGGAGCGGCAATGGCCACCCCGTCATCCTGCGTGGCGAGCGCTTCCTTCATTTCAGATATGACCCTCCTAATTTTTTCTGAACCGATATCCTTGACCGGAACATCCAAGGCTTTCTTGCGCAAGACCGGGTCTTTCATCTGAACTATGCTTTTCATGCCTACACTATATTAGAGCAATGTCTCAGGGTCAACCCTGACAGTGACGTTCGGCGGCAGGCTTCGGAGCTTTTCTACCAGACTGGCATCCACCCACTTATCCTTGGGTAAGCGTATCAGGCCATGCAGAACAAAGTTGCCCTTGATCGTATGGGTGAAAGCGGGGAAGATTTCTGCCTCATATGGTTCGAGGATGGTCTGTGCCTGTTCCATTTCTTTTACGATAACTTCTTTCTTACCCTCCAATGTTAACTTCACGAGAACGGTGAATGGGGGATAATTGAATTTCTTTCTTTCATCCATGGAGATGCGGTAGAAGTCGCTCATATTGCCCTTGAGTCCGTATTCAAAAACTTTTTCATCGGCCTTTCTGGTTTGCACGACAAAGTCTCTTGCTGTCATGGCGCGCATGCGTATAAGTATTGAAAGGATTTTTTCCTGGATGCGGAAGTCAGGGAGGGAAAAAAGGGAGTCCAGAGAGATGATAGCTGAGTTCTCAACTTTTTCATGGACATACTGCAACATCATTTCTGTTCCGAGAAGGATGCTGCCGGGCTTGGCACGGTATCTTTGGATAATAGAGTGGGCGGTTTTGTCGCTATTTACCGTGTCCGAGTCGATGCGGAAAAGGGAGATTTCAGGAAATTTGTCCTTTATTTTCTTTTCCACCAGGTCAATGCCTATCCCTATCGCTCCGAGCTTCCAGCTGCCGCATACTTTGCAGTATTCTTCCGTCGATCTGCGCTCTCCGCAGTGGTGGCAGAGGAAAAAGTTGGAATGGAGGACTACCGGTGCGCTACAGCTGCTGCAGGTTACGATATTCTGGCAGTCTCCGCAGACCGTAGACGGAGCTGTACCGCGCCTGGTGGCCAGTATCATCATGTGTTCGCTCTCGTCCCTGGTTCTATTTACAAGTCTCTCTGTTTCCTCGGAAAAAATCTTGAAGCCCTGCCGCGGCTGTGCCAAAGAGGTTTTATTCGGACGCATGTCCGCCAAAAAATCTTTCGCCGTGCTCAGTGATCGGAACTTGAAGGGAGAGGCATCCATGACTTCTCCTTCTCCCTGCCTCCAGAGAGTTTCCAGCCGGAGAAAATTGTCCGCAAAAAATATTTTTATTCCTTTCTTTTCGGCAAGAGTTTCGGCGATCTGGCGTATGTCTAGGAACGGACGGCGGGGAATCTTGTAATGCCTGCTGCTCTCTCTTTCCACGACTATGGTCTCCACGTCGCCTCGCGGAAGGGAGAGGAATCCTCCTGTAGTAATGACCACGACAGGGTGTGGTTCTTTCATGATGTTATTCCATGTTTCCACTATTTTTTTAAGGGGTACGGATCCGTGCAGGATGAAAGCGTACTCCTCCACTCCTTTCTCGAGGAGTGTGAAAGCGTACTCGGCTTCTTCTATTGTCGGAAAAAGGAAAATGACAGAGCGTTTCCTGGCGAATTCCTGGCGAATCAGGCTTTTCCACGTGCCGTATCTTTCCTCGTCGTCTCCTTGAACTGCATATTTTTCGTGGAGATTTTTTTGGATTTGCGCGTTTTTGACGGTTTTCAGCTTCGCAGTATTTTTTAGGATATAATCCGGGACAATGATGTCCAATATGCTTCCAATGCTGGAGGCGTAATACTCAGAGGAGGCTTGAGCAGTCTGAATGAAAGATTGTTGGAAAAATTCCGTGCT
>JAUYLM010000021.1 GCA_030698965.1 bacterium | reverse complement strand
GTTGTCAATAGATATTTACAAGTAAAGAATACTGCCCATACACCCTTAAAAATAAGGCTACTTGGAGATAATCCTTGTTTTTATCCACACCCAGCTATGGTTAGTTGAAACCTCTATATCTCCTGTTTACTAATCTATAATATAATAAACCCATGCAAAAAATAGCCACTCGTATATTTATCTATGCTTCCATTGCTTTCGGAATCGTCGGACTTCTTATTGTTATGACATCCTCGGGGCCAGACAAAGCAGATTCGGTTCTTTAAGGTTACTTTTCTATCGGATAATTCAAATTCCACTCAATCCCATACTTATCCGTAACCATACCGAAACAGCTTTTATAAAAATACAGCGCTTCTATATTGTATGCTATAATTTAACCATTAGAAAGTGTTAATTAAATTATTTTATGAAAAACGGTTCAATAAAGCAGGCAGTAGCAGTTATATTGGCATTGGTCATCCTTGCCGGTATCTATTATTTCTCCAGATCAGATGATCTAACAGCGCCAGTCGGGCAGAATGCCGTCTCCAGCGACCAGGTTTCCAATGAATCCAGCTCTCCCCTAACACAGCAGGAAGCCGAGGAGCTTGTTCTGAATGAATGGGGCGGATGTACTCCTGACTCCTGCGGTTCATTCAATGTAACGGTTTCATCAGCTGGAAACCAGACGATCGTTACGGCGATCTATGGGCAAATGAGAGACGACTCCATTTCAGCCGCAAAAAATGAGACTGTCGCAGTATACAAAGATGGAAGCTGGACTCTAGGCGAACCAAAAGGAACATTCTCATGTCAGAAAGGACGGGGACACGAGGACTTCAGCGATGTGCCCTGCATATAACTTGAATACTTAGTAGCTATATCCCATAGGAGAACTGGTCTCCACCATCCCTCTCGTAGATCGCCAATTCCTGCTCTATGCAGGCCGGACACTGCGAGAAGCGAACAGGAATTTCTGATTCTTCGCCTTCCTGTATGTTCGAAGGCGCTTCGAAGTGCCAGACTTTCTTATAATAGAACGAATAGCACTTTTTACACATGGTTAATTTCTTGAAATCTTTGCTAAATTTACTTTTTGGGAATTTTATTTTCTTAAACATAATAGTTGTTTTGTTATATATTAATTACTGTAATATTAATATAAATTTAATATTACTTTATTAATAATATTCTCTAAATTATACAAAGTCAACAAACAAACTCGGATAATGTGTGTATTAGGTGTTAATAACTTTAATCTCTATTTAATATACTGTTATCGGAGGGTAAAGACACGTAGAAAGTGGTGCCCTTGCCTTCAATACTGTCGACCCATATATTTCCGCCATGCATTTCCGCAATCCATTTGCATATAGCAAGACCCAAGCCGGTTCCTCCGTGATTTATGAGGCGGGCACTGTCTGCTCTATAGAACCTGTTAAATATATTTGGCAGGTTTTTCTCTGAAATCCCTATGCCGTTATCGCTTACGCTTATGATATTCATATCGCCGTCTCTTGAGTCGGAAATCACGACCTTCCCTTTTTCACCGCAGTACTGGATGGCGTTGGTAATAATGTTTATAAAAAGCTTTTCAAGATACATCTTATCTCCAAGCACATTGATATCTGGAGAAATTCTGAGGCTTATCGTAATTCTCTTCTTGTTTGCCAGCATTTTACACCTGCCGACTACTCTTCTCACCAAATGTGACAGATTTATCTTATGAAAAATGATTTTTCTTTCAACTTCAGCGCTCTCGGTTGACGTCAGGAGCGTAAGGTCAGAGAGGAGATTGGACAAATGCTGTATTTCCTCGTTTATAGCCCGAAAAGCGCTGTATGCGGCAGATACGCTCTTCTTTTTGACCGGCAAAACCAGATCCACATGGCCCTTAATGATGGCCAGAGGAGTCCTGAGCTCATGGGTAGCGTCCGCGATGAAGTCCCCTTTTATCTTTTCTGTCTCATACCTTTTCTGTTCTTCTATGAAAGCCTGGAGTCTTTTTCGCTCGGTCAGATCCACATTGACGGCAACGGAACCGGCTATTTTTCCATTCATATCATGGATCGGAGCGGCAGAGGCCTCAACGCACAATTTTTTTCCGCTTGGCAGGTAAACTTCTATTTCGATGGGGTGAATTTCTCTATTTTCATTGATAGCTCTCTGCATCGGCAATTCCGACGGCTTCATCTCTTTTCCATTGTGAAAATGGCGTATCCTTCTACCCAGTGCTGACGGATCAGAAGTTGAGGCTGAAATATTGTCGCAGGGCTTCATTTCCAAATGCTTAAACATCGCGGGATTTCCCGTGATATGCTCGCAGGAAAGGTCATTGGAAAAGCTGACCCCGACAGGCAGGGCATTTAACAGAGCTCTCAGTCTTTGATTCGTCTCGAAAAGCTTCAATTCATTCTCCTTGTGACGCTTCTCAGACTCCTTAAGTTCTTTTTTTAAGCTATTCATGCGATTCTCTGAGAGTGTATCCTACTCCGCGTATAGTATGGATGAGGGGCTTGGCATTAGCTGGATCGATCTTCCTTCTGAGATAGCGTATGTGCACGTTAAGCTCATTATTTGCTTCTACAAAATCAGGCCCCCAGGCTTCGTCTATGAGCTGTCGCCTGGTCATGGCATGACTGCTGTGGCGGATAAGGGTATCGAGAAGGCGGTACTCTTTCGGGGTAAGCTGTACCCTCTTGCCGGCTCTTGTAACCTCATGCCTAGTCTTATCCACTACCAGATCCGCGATTTTTAATATTGAGGATTCCACCACTTTCCTTCTGCGCAGGACAGCTCTCATTCTGGCGAAGAGCTCGTCTATGCCAAACGGCTTGATGAGATAGTCATCTGCCCCAAGGTCAAGCCCTTGCACGCGATCTCCCACTACCCCTCTGGCGGTAAGAATAATGATCGGAGTATTTATATGATGCGCCCGTAGTTCACGGCAGACTTCCATGCCATCCTTTTTTGGAAGCATTATATCGAGGATTATCAATGAATAATTGTTCTTCATGGCTTTCTGAAGTCCTTCTTCACCGTCAAAAGCCGTATCCACGGCGTAACGTTCGTTCTTTAGAGCCTTTTTTAAAATATTAACCAGTTTTATCTCGTCTTCTATTACTAAAATAGTCATGTCGGGATTATATCATGATTACTGATTAAAGCAACATGCATTATTAAATAATTATTAATGTTATACACAGCAAATGAACAGATTATCCTCATAATACTGTTGACTCTTAACTTTTTTAGATATATATTATTAATATTAGGTTAAATTATTCATTAACTTTAAAAAAACATGCCAATCGCGCTAAAAAAAGAAATAATGCTGGAGGGCAGTCCATGGGGCAGAGGTTTCGCCGTAGGTCTGGTCTTGGCAATGGTGCTTTTGCTTCCGCTGTTTTTTGTGATGGCTTTGTTCGGTCCATTCGACAGGCCGCAGTCATCCCAGGTAAGCCTGAATTCAAAAGAAGCAGTCAGGGACTTCAGCTCAATGCCGGCGGTAGTATACAACGATTATTTGGAGAATTAAAGCTTTATGAAAAAAGAAAAGAAAAAAGTCCATCCGAGAGGGTGGATTTTTTATCTTTTTTACCTACCCCCCCCCGCGCGCGGCAGAACCCTATTTTTTGAGCACTACAGTTAACTATGGTGATTAGAAAGGAAATATCTCCCGGTGGCAAGAAGAATGTACAGAAGAAACCGCCAGCACAGTCGCTGACGGTTTCCATTTTTTATTTTCCTAAAATTCTAGGGAACCTCCCTTATTACATTGCCTGAGAAGAAGATCCGTTTCCACAGCACTTCTTGTATGTGAAGAGCTGGACGATAGCTGAGAGTCCTACTAGCACGTATATGATTGTCTCTAGTGTAGATCCAAACAATGCTACTACATTGTAATCTGCAATTCCCACGAGTCCCCAGTTAAGACCGCCGATAACAAGAAGAATCCAAGAGACGATATGAAGTCCTTTCATAATTTTAAATTTAATTAATATAATAATATCAACGACTACAGTTAAGTATACTCCCCCTCAGGATTGTTTTCAACATGCTGTTAACAGTTTATCCACAGTTAATATGCCTTGATTTTCTGGAGAAATTGACCAAAAAGAGTACTGGAATCTATCTCCCTGACAAAATCCGACCGTAGAACAATGATAGCCACTGGATACGAAATTCCATTCTGTTCGTATCTGAACAAAGAGATCATGCTCTCCTTGGCTTCATTTGTACGGCCAGTCTTTCCACCGACAAAGTTTGGATCAAACGAAAATGGATTTATGGTCTTGAAAGTGTGCTCCCCATGTTCAGTCGTGCTCGCCAGCGCCATGACTTTCGTCCGGCTTAGGTCAAGAATGGGTTTTTTCTTTGTGTATAAATATTTTGCGAGAATATAGAGGTCATTGGCACTGGATACATTGCCGGAACTCATCCCTGAAGCGTCTCGGAACGAAGTTGCCGACATGCCAAGACTTGAAACAAATTCGTTCATTTTTCCAAGAAAAGCGCCGTATCCGTAACTCTGAGCCAGAGCTTCCGCCACGTCATTGCTTGATTCCATGAGAAGAGGATACGTAAGTTCCGAAACCGTGAGTGACTCTCCGACGACCAGATGTCCGGCATCCCCATACCCTCCGTCAAGCATTTCCTGGGTGATTGTTATCTTCTTGTCAGGTCCTATATTTTCCAAGGCCACAAGAGCCGTTATGAGCTTTGTTATAGAAGCAATGGGAAAAACACTTCTCGTGTTTCTCTCAGAGTATATCTTCCCTGTATCCAGATTTTTGACCAGATACGCCTCTGCACTCACCAGAGAGGCGGCAGGAGCAGACGACTTCGATGAGACCGTGGTTTTGATGCCGATGCTCTCGTCAATTATACTTGGATTGATATCGTCCGGAATATTAGGATAGGAGATCCTGGTCTCGGTCTTGTTTTCCGGAGGAGAGTATTTCGTCCCTTCGCTGGCAGCTACGGCGAGAATAATTATGGCAACAGAAATTATGAGAAGTCTCTTTATCCTATAACTCATGAGTACAGTATACCCTATCTCGTCGCAGAAATAGAAGGCGTTATTTCACCATCAGCAGTTACAGTTACCCTTCCATCAGAATCAATGGAGACTTTGTACCCGGTATCGTAATCATCTTTGCTATTGTAATGAGCACCTGAAGCGCTTGGGTCAAATGGAAGAACGGAAAGGTATGCTGAGACCAGGCATGGAGCCAGATCAATGCCTCCTGAAGCGCTTTTCACCGTGGTAGACGCGCTCGGCAGATCCAAGGGAGTCAAATCGCAGGTGAAGACCCCTTTATGTTCAGCAATATTCTGATTGATAGAATTCAAGAGGGCATTTATATTGCTGACTCTCTGGGAATCCCTGGCTAGCTTGAATTGCCTGCCCGGGTTGATAGCCACCAGGACAACAGAAGCCAGGACGGCGATTATTCCTATAACAACCAGTATTTCTATTAAAGTAAAAGCTCCTCGAGCACTCTTTTGTATATTTTTCATATTATTTTTCAATAATTAACGGATAATAGGAAAAGTATACACAGGCGAGATGAATTCCTGATGAATTTTTTATGAATTTTCGATAAACTTTCTACTGCACAACAGAAATTGTAATTCTACAAGACCCCAATTTTCTTCTTGGCTTCCAATAGTTTCGAATTCGCCTTCTCTTGTGCTTTTTCACCTCCTTCTTCTAGAGTCTTCATAATGAAGGGAATATCCTGCATCAATTCATGCCTCTTCTCGCGCAACGGTTGGATGAATTTTTCAATATCATCTATGAGAGCCTCTTTCAGCGCCTTATACTTGCCCTTGTTCTCAGAGTACAGCTTTTCAAGCTCTGTCTCATCCACGAATAGCTTGTGTATTTCATAAACATTCTCTGGAACCTCTCCGGAAGAATCAGTGACAATCTTCATTACCGAATCGACTATTTCCTGTTTTGAAGCAAAAAGAGGAATGGTATTTCCATAGCTCTTGGACATCTTCTGCCCGTCCGTTCCGGGCACTATCGCCACTTCTTTCATGATTAGCGCATCAGGTAGCTTGAATGTCTCTCCGAAAGTATTATTAAACTTCTGGGCAGTATCGCGGGCATATTCAATATGCTGCTTCTGGTCCTGACCTACAGGCACAATGTCGGCATCATAGAGCAATATATCCGCAGCCATAAGCATGGGATAATTGAAAGTTCCCACTCCAATTTCCTTATTCTTCGCTTCGGCATCCTTGAAAGCGTGAGCTCTCATGAGATAAGGCATGGTCGTGATAGTTTCAAAAATCCATGCTAGTTCTGTATGAGCAGAGACGTCAGACTGCTTGAAGATCACGGATTTCTCCGGATCGAGACCAACCGCCAGATAGTCTATCATAAGGTTCAAAATCTGATCTTTCATTTCCGAGCCATTCTGAATAAAATTTAGACCATGATAATCAGCAATCATGAAGAAGCAGTCATACTGTGACTGCATGTCAGTCCATTGCTTCATTGCTCCGAAGTAATTGCCAATATGCGGACGTCCGGTAGGCTTCACGCCTGAAAGTAAAGTCTTCGCTGTAGTATTCATATAGTATATGATACTCTATATCCCCTCTTTCCTCAATTCCTCCACCAGCTTCTGAGCTTCCTTTGAAAGTTTCTTTGGCATAACGACTTCCGTCACAATCAGCAGATCTCCCCGCTTTCCCCTCTCCGTCATTACCCCCTTATTTCTTACGCGAAGTATCTCGTGATGAGTTGTGCCGGCCGGTATCTTCAATTCAATCTTCCCATCCAGCGTCTCTATATCCACTGTCGCTCCTAGCAGGGCCGTCGTGAGCTTGAGAGGTAATTCCATGATCAAGTTGTATCCTTCTTTTCGGAAAACAGGATGCTTTTCCACCCAAATGCGGATGATCAGGTCCCCCCTTCCCCCATCTCCATTCTCACCCTTGCCCTGGACTCTCAGTGCCTGTCCATTCTCAACTCCCGGCGGAATCGTTACAGCGATTTTTTCATTGTTAACGTTTATCTCTTTTGTAATGCCGAAAGCCGCTTCCTTAAAAGTCATTTTTATATCTATAGTGATATTACTTCCGCGCCTAGGTCGCCTTCCTCCACCGCCAAAGAATTCACTGAAGATATCTCCAAGGTCAAATTCAAATCCTTGGCCGTTAGCACCTGTGAATTGTGAAAAATCGAAGCCGTTGAAACCCTGTCCTCCCTGGAAGCCTCCCTGCCCGCCGCCGAATCCGGCTCCAGATTGACCAAATGTATCGTATTGTCTTCTCTTGGCATCATCAGACAGCACAGAATACGCCTCACTGGCTTCTTTGAATTTGGCATCACTGCCCCCCTGCTTGTCAGGGTGATGCTCATGCGCCATCTTTCTGAAGGCTTTTTTGATTTCCTCCTTAGAGGCGCTCTTATCTACGCCGAGCGTTTTGTAGTAGTCTTTTCCCATTTAGGTAGTTAATTATAGCTATTTTCGCTTTTTTTTCAATAGACTTCATCGTGTGTGCCGATAGTCTTTAGATACACGTATTTTGAATCAAAAGAGAAAATAATTCTATACCCATGATTTATACTACAGCCATATGAGTCTTGAAATTTACCATGAAGTTTGTGAGTCATAAGGCGAGGATCAAATACATCTCGCTCGAGAAGATCGAAAATATTGTAAACCTTCTCTTTAAGTTGAGGGTTCTTTCTAAGAAATTTTAATAAATGTTTATCAAAGTTTCCTGTATATACTATTATTCTGCTGTTGAGGAAGGCATTTGGCGGAGTTTTTTCTTAACATAAGCTTTTAATTCAGCGGAAGTCTTGAATACCTTATAATTCCCATTCTGGATATCCCACTCTGACTTTTGCATATCTAATTCAAACTCGGCTCGAGCTGCCTTTTTCTTCAGCATTTCCACTTTTGCTTCTTGTTTTTTTATTTGAGTTATGGTCATCGTCCTTTAATTATACTCCCTTTTTATTTTTTGCAATACTTGACTCAACTCCTTCTCTGTTTTCCTCATTTTCACGAAATAACAAAAAGTGACCAATTTTTAGTCACTTTTCGCTCTTTTTCATTTTTCAGGAAAAGACACTATTACCCTTCGCCTACTTTTTCTCCCTGAATTCCGCAACATCAACAAACTTTTATGTACTATTGACTTTTTTGTCAGAATATTGTATGTTGAATAAATCGGTTAAAGATCGATCTTTTTAGAAACCAGGTCGGCCAAGAAAGGGCCGGGTACCTAACAGAAAACCACTTAGTTATATGGGAGCAAAAGTATGTTTATTGTTCTTCGATTGTCATAATCACGAAGCCAGCAAAGTGATAGAGCTTCCAGAAGGGATAAGTCCATTTTGTGGTATGGTTATACACCAGCACGATGACGAGGATTTCATCGTCGAGACAACCGAACTTTGCATCGACGAGAAACCACCCGAGATGCTGCTAACACTGATACCGCGTGATGGGAGGAGTCCAGAAGATATTGATGATCCCCAATACTACATGGATACATTCAGAAAACTCAAGGCAAATGGTTGGGATGTGCCCTTCGAACTTCCCGAATAGAACTTGCTTAAGTGAGCAGGGGCATTTACCAGAATTTTGGTAAGTGCCTTTTTATTTACTTCTTCTCCTTGAACTCCGCATCCTTAACATCACCTTCCTCTGGCGGCTTCTGGTCGCTGCCCTGTTCACCGGCCGGCGGAGGCGTCTGCTGCATATACTGCCCTATTTTCTGCAATTCTGTTGAGAGTGCCTCTGTCGCAGTCTTGAGTGCCGCGCCGTCCGTACCTTCCTTTCTAGTCTTAACATCAGCTATCCTGTCTTCGATAGCTTTGCGAAGATCGGCAGGAACTTTCTCACCGGCGTCCTTGAGAGACTTTTCAGCGGTATAAATCAGCTGTTCGGCAATATTCTTCGCTTCGATCATTTCTTTTTTCTTGGCGTCCTCTGCCGCGTTCGCCTCAGCGTCTTTCTTCATTTTTTCTACTTCCTCCTTTGAAAGCCCTGAGCTTGCCGTGATCTTGATAGAATTAGCTTTGCCTGTCGCTTTGTCTTTTGCTGTGACATTTAGAATTCCATTTGCATCGATATCGAAGGTCACTTCTACTTGAGGATTGCCGCGAGGCGCAGGCGGAATGCCGTCCAATATGAATTTTCCCAGAGACTTGTTATCTCCTGCCATTGCCCTTTCACCCTGAGTAATGTGAATCTCTACTGATGTTTGATTGTCTGCAGCTGTCGAAAAAACCTGCGATCGTTGCGTAGGAATAGTCGTATTTTTTTCAATCAATTTCGTAGCGACTCCACCCATTGTTTCGATTCCAAGAGAAAGAGGGATGACGTCCAGAAGAAGGACGTCTTTGACATCTCCTCCCAGAATTCCCCCTTGAATAGCAGCGCCCACCGCAACCACTTCGTCAGGATTGACCCCCATGTGAGGCTCCTTTCCGAAGAACTCCTTCACCGCTTTCTGCATAGCGGGCATGCGTGTCTGGCCTCCAACCAGGATGATTTCATGGAGGTCACCTACTTTGAATGGAGAAGCGTCCATCGCTCTTTTTGTAATAGCCATTGCGCGGTCTATAAACTCTTTTGTCAGCTCCTCCAGCTTTGACCTAGTCATGGTGATGAGTAAATGCTGAGGACCATCAGCTGTTGAAGTAATGAAGGGGATGTTTACTTCTGTCTGGACGGCTGTAGAAAGCTCGATCTTTGCTTTTTCTGCGGCCTCATCGAGTCTCTGTAGAGCAAGGGCATCTTTGCGCACATCCACTCCGGAAGTCTTCTTGAATTCCTCGGCAAGCCAGTTGATGATATTCTGGTCAATATCTTTTCCTCCCAGGTGCGCGTCTCCGTCTGTAGATTTCACTTCTACGACGTCATCGCCGACTTCCAGAACCGAGATATCGAATGTACCTCCTCCTAAGTCGAATACCGCTATCTTCTCATCTTTTTTCTTGTTAAAACCATAGGCAAGAGCTGCGGCTGTCGGCTCATTGATTATTCTCTTTACATCCAGGCCGGCGATTTGCCCAGCGTCTTTTGTTGCTTGCCTTTGTGCGTCATTGAAGTATGCTGGTACTGTTATGACTGCCTCCGTGACTTTTTCTCCCAAGCGAGCTTCAGCATCATTCTTTAGTTTAGTCAGGATCATCGCGGAGATCTCCTCCGGGCGATACCATTTATCGCCCATTTTGACTTCTATGCCTCCCGTGGAAGATTTTTGCATTTCAAATGGCACCGATGCCCGGTCTTTCTGCACGGCAGGATCATCGAAGTTATGACCAATGAATCTTTTGATCTGATAAATCGTATTCTTCGGGTTCGTCACGCCCTGGCGCTTTGCCAGGAGTCCGACCATGCGTTCGCCTGTTTTAGATTGGGCGACGATGGAAGGCGTAGTTCTTGCACCCTCCGCGTTCTCTAGTATTTTCGGGGTACCGGCTTCCATCACCGCGATGGCGGAGTTGGTAGTACCCAGGTCGATTCCGATAATTTTACTCATGTTTTTTTGTTTAAATTAGGGCAATTTTTAATGAGCCGTTTCTTAATAATACATTCTTAGGCACTTCAGTTAACTGAAGTGCTCATGAAACACAACTAGTAGGCTGGCGCTCTTGTCGGTTGGCTATTAAAAAAGAAAAGCGGATTAAATAAAGAAACTACAGGAGAAGACGCTGGAGTGTATGTAAAGGTTACAGGAGATTTTTCCTTGAATTCAGGTAGGCAGACCACAGAAATTTTCTTTGCAGAAACTACTTGCGCCTTCACTTCCCCATTTACAAAAGAGACAAGAAAAACCACCCTGAACTGCTCTCCGGAAGCTGATGTAAGTGTTTTTGTTATGAATTTTGAGCTAGAATATGGCGTTAACATTGTTTTTCTCCAACTTTTACCTTAGGCGCTTTTAATACCTTCCCATTCAACTCATACCCCTTCTGGACAACAGTAGTAATTATATCACTTTCTTTCCCATCTTCTATTGCCTCGTCCCTGATAGGATCAAATTTATGCCCGATAGGATCAATTTCTTTCAGCCCATAATCCTCCAAAGTCTTCTTCAGCTGATTGGC
>JAUYLM010000020.1 GCA_030698965.1 bacterium | reverse complement strand
GCTGAGGGGCTCCAGATCGAGAATGTGCTTGCGGATGAGCGAGATGTCGAGGGTTGTGACGGTGCCACTTCCGTTGACGTCGCCACAGAGGGGCGCGGTGTCAGCAGGTGTGTCTTGCGCCACAGAAGAAACCTGAGCAGGGCCAAAGCTCATAGTATCCCCGCACCGACCGGACTTCTTGGTAACAAGAAAAGTATGCACAGCATCCGCAGTCTTGATCCTTATACCTTCTATTGCGAAAGGTGAGGATATGATAGTCCGTATGACTCCCTCCGCGGTCTCAAATGTTTCTCCTTTTGTTCCATTATCCACGAATAACTCGGCGTTGATAAACCTTGGTGAGAACAATTCGTACTGATCAATATATGCGCTCTTTTCGCTCCGTGACGAAAGAGTTTCGAGCACCATATCTCCGTATCCGTTATTGTGGCGGATGAGATGACGGAGATCTGTCGGCGTTGTTTGAGCGGCTTGTATTACAAATGTGCTTCCGGTACGTGACTTAGCGAGAGTATTTTTTTCCAAGATTGTGAGCCTGAGCAGACAAAGATCCTGGTTTAAGGCACTCACCACTTGAGCTGTCTGTGTGACAGAGTTGTCGTAATATGTTTGTAAAACTTTATGACTAGAGAATGTAACAGCCACAAAAAGCAGAGTGAGACCGATAATTTTAGAGTATAAAGAAATTTTTGTTTTGTTGTCCATATGATTTGTTTACTCGCTGACTATGCCCGACAAACCCTTGCACCAGTTATAGTAGTGAACGGGATGACCGCCTTCTGTGGCTAGACGAATGAAACTACAGCTGACCACATTAAACTTTGGCGGTGCCATTTCATAGTGGTTGTTCATCATGCTTTTATCGGTTGACCGGTACATGGGAACCCTTCCTCCTCTCATTATCAGTTCCTTGTAGCCGCAGCCGATATACTTACTGTCAAACTTCAGCAAGCCGAATCTGTTGCCGACGACACAATTTTTTCCGCTAAAATAGCTATAGTTACTGTCATCAGAGTACCCGCGAGCATCTAACGAATCTTCCTTATGATACTCATCCAATAACTTTCCGAAGGCGTGTCCCAGTTCGTGTAGGTAAACTTTCGGATTGTCACTTGTGTGCAGGAAGCTTAATGCAGGCTCAAAATGAGCATAAGCCCTTTCAGTCACATTGTTTATAAAAGTGCACACTGACGCATCGATACAAGACGGGAATGACTTAATATCATCACTATAACCTTTGATGAACTTACGATTTCCTTTTTGATCCGTCACTTCGGTCTGCCAGAGCAGATCGTTATGCTTATTAAGATCAATAAAATGCGAGAAATTATCATTTAATTCTTTGAATGGCGAGGTTTGGTTAAAGTATTCGAAATAGTCTTTCGCTTTAAAAACAAAACCCATGCTGGTCATAGCCGGTAAAGTTAAAGTCAAAGCCGGTAAACCCGCTACACTCACTTTAGTATCAGTATCTTGAGTCGAACTGATACCCCGGAGAATAACCATTCGATGTTTACCGGTACCGTATACTCGCGCAATATTGCTCATAGCTATACCGTAATTATCTGATGCACTATTACTTACTTCGGATCTTAGCTTAATTTTGATAGGTATCCCAGCCTGTATGCTGTCAATCATCTTTTCTAAAGGATTATTTTGCTCAAAAGCAAAAGCCAGTCTGTCATTATAGTTGAACCTGGCGACGTACGTGCCGGGTTCACCCTCTTTTGGAACGGCTGTCTGTGCTAGCGAAAAATGTTTTGACGAGTCAGAAGTATCAGAGAACATTATAACTTTCCATGGATCATCAAGCCCGACACTTCTACAAGGATCTTTTAACTTAAATGACACTTCAATATCATCAAGGGGAGTAAACGGCTTCTCGGGAGTGAATTTACGTTCAGTCTGCATTTTATTGATGTAGTCTTCCGGGAAATTGAACGCGATACTGTTTGGAAGAAGATCGTTTATCCAAGCGGGTTTCTTCGTGAGGGGAGGATACGTATCGCTTTTAACATGTTCATGCGCCTTCTTAACTCTAGCGATCTCTGCTTGAGATCCCGACCGAGAGTAAGTATCGTCATGATATGTGTACAAGATTGGATATATTCTCGGGCTATTAGTGTTTTCACACGCGTCCGCCGCACTAATTTCAAACTTAGGAGATATAACTCTTGCGGTGCCACAGCCGGTTAATTCTGTAAAAGGCAGAACTCTATATTCCGGATCACCCTGATCGCATATTTCGCCGTCTCCTTTCCATACCACATCGACAGGCCTGATCGGTAAGGCAGAATCCACCGAAATGGTCTTGGTCTCGCCCGCGTTCATAGTTACCGTCAAGGGTTTTTGGCTCCAAGACTCATCTACTTTGGTTATCTTTTTTATAGGGTCATACACTGTACGAAACGCCGGCGGTGCGGTGTGTTTAATAGTGATAGGACTGATACATTTCGACGATGCAGAAACTTTCGCAGTCAAATTATAAGGCTTGCTGCTCGGACTCACAAAATACAACTTGGGATTTTCGGGAAAATCAATGGTAATTTGACACTTATCATCTCCATTGGGGAAATCTAATTTTGACTGTGTTAATGGATCAAAAGTCGCCGTATGCGAAGCCGATGTATCCAAAGGAAAAAAAGAACTCCCCAACAACACCAAGACAAGCGCGATGTGTGTAACATATTTCATACAAGTGCCTTTCATTATAGTACCTCTATCTAGACTCTTCAACGAGTGGCGTGTGTATAACTCAATGAAAGACCAGCATGTGCTGGTCTTTCAATGGTGACCCTACAGGGAATCGGTCAGGAGTCCTCGCCTGTTGGCTCGGCTCACGACCCTGCCTCGGACGCCTTCGCGTCCTCCGGCTTTCGATTCTCGCCTTAGGGCGATCATAGTGGGTAAAAAGAAAGATACCGGACAAGCCGGTACTTTTCTTTTTACCCATGACCCTACAGGGAATCGAACCCTGCTTCCATCCTTGAGAAGGATGTGTCCTAGCCGATAGACGATAGGGCCGCTTATGAAAAATTGGGCGAGTCCAATTTTGCTAGAACTCTACCTAAAAAACTACTTCCTGGCAAGCCACTCCGGGTCCTGCCTAACCAGCAACTCCGCGGCTTTCTCTGGCTCCGCCAGTAAATCCTTGACTACTTTCTCCATGCGCATAGACTGTGAACCCTTCACCAGTATCGCATCCCCCCTGCCGGCCATTCTCCTGACGTACTCTCCGGCTTCGGACGATGTATTGAAAGAGATGATATTATCACCCATTATTTTCGATCTCTGTCCGACGGTGACAACCACCGATGCCACTCGCCTCGCCAACTCCCCCGCTTTCTTATGTTCATCAATGGAGAATTTTCCAAGCTCCATCATATCGCCCAGGACTGCAATCTTTTTTCCGGTCGTCTCAATTTTTCCAAGAACAAGAAGAGCTTCGTGCAGAGCGTCAGGCGATGAATTGTATGTATCGTCTATAATGACCGTATTATTCACTCCGGGAACAATATTCATTCTCCCCCTGGGAGCGACGTGCGTATTCAGGGATTTGACGATGTCAGTCAGGATGATGTTTCTGGAAATGCCGACAGCTGTGGCAGCCAGATACGGATAGACTTGTTGGATCCCCAAAACTCCACGGGCCATGACAGGCAGGCTGTTTCCGGTGTAATTGAGCTTGAAAGCCATTCCTACAGGGATCTTTATCCCACCTTTTTCTTCATAGACTATGGAATCATGGGAAGCGCTGACCGAGGAGGAGTGCCGGACTCCGAATGTCAGGGACTTCTGGGGAATGTCCTTTGACATCGCCTTCACATCCTCATCATCTTCGGAAAGAATGGCTGTTCCGTCTTTTTTCAGAGCCTTGACCAAGTAGCTTTTTTCTTTTAGAAGATGTCCGCGGGAAGGGAAAAACTCCACATGCACCGGAACTGCGCTTACCTTGGTAATGACGGCGATATCAGGCTTGAGCCATTTCGTAATCCTCTGTATATCTCCAGGGTGATCAGCCCCGACTTCCAGAATCAGGCAGTTTGGATATTCGGACTTTAGAAGGATGAGCTCCAATCCGTATAGAATATTCTTCAGCCAGAGGAAGGGATTGCTCCAGGCATTATCACAGCCAAGGACTGTCAGCGGAACGCCTATTTCGCTATTGAAGCTCTTCTGGCTCTTGCGAACATGAGAGGATGTTCCGTCCAGAACAGTGTATATGGCGTCTTTTGCGGATGTCTTGCCCACGCTACCTGTAATGGCGACGATAAATGGATTATATTTTTTTAATATAACCTTGGCTTCGGCTTCCAATACTGATATTACTATTTTTTTAATGAATGATTTCATTTTTTATCTATCCGGAGGAATTTCACGGTAATTGATTAGAAATTTGGCCAATTTTATGAAGGGATTTGTAAGAGTCTCGGAAGCGTACTGTACTCCTTTCGGATAGACATGATATAGAAATATTATGTACTTAGGATCATAAGCCGGAAAATAGCCGAAAAAGGAGTGCAGATACCTGTCACCATAATACCCGCCATTGACCGGATCCGCAATCTGGGCTGTTCCGGTCTTTGCGGCAATGCTGTAGTTTGGCATTTTGACTTCTCCATTGCGCAAAGCGCTGTCAACGACTTCCACCAGCATTCTCGTTACCTCCTCCGCAGTCTCTTTCTGTATTACTCTGACGCCAGGGTCGGGTTCCACTTCCTTCTTGGTTCCATCGGTATATTCAATCTCTTTTATAAGGCGGGGCTTTATCAGGAGTCCTCCGTTTGCCAGGATGGACAAAGCTCTTATCGTCGCGATCGGCGATATGGCGATGCCCTGGCCATAGGAAGCAGTTGCCTGCTCTATCTCTCTGCCAGTCATGAGATTGCTGACTTTCCCTTTCTGCTCATTTGGCTGGTCGATGCCCGTCAGATCCCCCAGTCCAAAACTTAGGAAGTATCTCGTGAAATCTTCGCTCCCCACTTTCAGTGCCACCGTCGCCGCTCCTATATTTAAGGATTGATTCAGGATATCCTGAATCGCAACCTCTCCTCTCGGCCGGCCATCAAAGTTGGATATGCGCTTGCCGTTCAAAAGAAGAAATCCGTTGTCCTCGTACTTGCTGTCGGACGTAATAGCTCCGGAGTCAATTCCGACCGCAATTGTCAGCGGCTTGATGATTGATCCCATCTCATATATGCCCTCTACGAGCTGATTTGAAAAAACTATCGGGTCCTTTATGTCCCTCAGGTTATTCGGATCAAAAGTCGGGCGCTCAGCCATGGCGTATATCTCCCCGGTTTTCGGATTCATGATAATTCCGCCAATTGAGTCAGACTGCCATCTATCCTGAGTTTCTGCCAGGATTTTTTCCAGTTCGCTTTCAATTGCCGGATCGATCGAAGCAATGATATCGCCCTTCTTGTCTTCGCCAAAAATAGAGTCGTCCGTACTGCCCTTCAGATTAGCAAAAAGCTCGGCAAAGAAATTTATATTCCTGATTTGCCCATCGCGATTCAGCGTATTTTCATAGTACCTCTCAAGCCCGTATCTTCCGGCCAGATCGTTCTTTTTATCATAGCCTATCAGACCTATCGCGTGGGAAGACAAATATCCTCCCGGGTACACTCTCCATCTCTCCTTATGGACTTCTATTCCTGGAATCTTCAGCTCTCCTATGGAAATTCCTGTGTCCATATCAAGCTTTCTGGACAGCTCTTCGTATTGCCCCGTCTCGGTCGCCTTTTTCATGAAAGTATCCCTATCCAGCTCAATATATTGCGAAATAGCTTCGTAAGCATTGTTCGGATCACGGATCAGCTTGGGGTTCATAACCAGGGTATAGCCCTCATTGATAGCAGCCACACTGACCTTGGTCCCATTTTTTGTCTTAAAGAATATAGATCCTCTGTCGAAAACAGAGTCGATAGGTTTGGCATATTGTCTGTCGGCCTGTTGTATATATTCTTCTCCGCGGACGATCTGTATCAAATAAAGCTTTCCTGATATCACCAGAGCCGCGAGGCAAAACACACCAAGCAATATTCGTATTCTTACGACCGAGTTAGGGTTCATTTTGCCATTGCTGTCAGTGATTTCTTTGAAATATACGCGGTAACCTCTGCGTCTTTCAATCCCTTGGAATGTGCCAGTTCAAGAGTCACCGTATCCTTCAAAGAAAAATATCTTGCCTCCAGGTCGTTCACCGCCATAGAAGCGGAGGTAACACTTTTTGACACCTTTTCCCTTTGGACTACATTTATGATCGCCTTTTGCAGGAGAAATACATATGTGCATGCCGTAAAGACTATGGCCGCAATGAGAACCGCGAATACTCTTTCACGATGATGCTGTGATGCCCTGTATAGAATTGTAAGTGTTTTTGTCATGTTATTCTTTTTCGATTATTCTTAATTTTGCGCTTCTTGATCGCGGATTATCCCGAACTTCATCTTCACTTGCTGTTATCGGCCTTTTTGTAATTATTTTAGCGTGGCCGCTTTTCTCTTTTCCTTTATAAAAATGCTTGACTATTCTGTCTTCCAGGCTATGGAATGAAATCACCGCCATCCTTCCTCCCTTCTCCAGCCTGTCAAAACCCTTGACGATTCCCTGCTTCAAAGTATTCAATTCATCATTGACAGCGATGCGCAATGCCTGGAATGTCCTGGTCGCCGGGTGTATCCTGCCCATCTTGTACATCGGAGGAACAGCCTGGTTGATGATCTCCACCAGCTCTCCTGTCGTTTCGATCGTCTTCCTCTGGCGGTAGCTGGCGATGCCTTTGGCTATTTTTCTTGCGTATCTTTCTTCGCCATAGCCGAAAATGATATCGGCAATGCT
>JAUYLM010000011.1 GCA_030698965.1 bacterium | reverse complement strand
AGTCCGCGGGCTTAATCCGCAACAAGTCCTCGATGCCACCGGTCGGAAGCAGTATCTCAATCGCGATGTCGTCGCGACCATGCCGAAAGGCGAGGGTGATGAAGTGGAGGTTGTGTTCTTCAAACCCGACCTTTCGAACCGCGACGGTTTCATATCCGATGACGACCTCGAAAAGGAGTTCGAACTGCGTGACCTCAAGCCCGCTGACCCGGTCTCTGTCGCCGTCGTGAACGAAGCCGATCCCGCTCTCGCTGATGAGAAGCCTCACGGCACTCATTGGAAAGACGCAGAAGGTCGCTGGTGCTACATCGTCTTCCATTGCGAGTTTGGCGAGCGCGTTGTGGTTGTCTACCGCCTCGACGGCGTTTGGGATGACCACTGGTGGCTCGCCGGTGTCCGCAACAAGTAGTATAACGACAACGATTCGTTTCTCTCCTGATTAAACGTCAGGAGAGTTTTCTTTTAAAGAGAATTTCATTACATGATATACTTTCTTCCATGAAATCTTACCGAGTTCGAGAGAAAGTGAATGGAGATCTCCTAGACCACCTTCTTTTCTACCGAGGAATAAGGACGCAGGAAGAGAAAGAAAATTTCCTTAACCCGGATTATGACAAGCATACTCACGATCCTTTTTTGCTGAAAGACGCGGAAAAAGCAGCCGAAAGAATCATTAAGGCAATTGAAAATGAGGAAAAGACAGTAATATACAGCGACTATGATACAGACGGAATACCGGCGGGAGTGGCCCTCCATGACCTGTTCAAGAAAATAGGATTCAAGAATTTTACAAACTATATTCCTCACCGCCATGACGAGGGGTTTGGATTGAATGAAGATGCAATCAGGCAGTTCGTGGAAGAAAAGGTCCAGCTTCTCATCACCATAGACTGCGGCATTGCCGATCTGGCATGCGTGGAACTGGCGCAAAAGAACGGAATAGATGTGATTGTGACGGACCATCATCTTCCCGGACCAACTCTTCCCCCGGCCTTCGCTATTGTAAATCCCAAGCAGGCTGACTGCGCATATCCCGAGAAAATGCTCTGCGGAGCCGGAGTAATTTACAAACTTATACAGGCCATTCTGACGAAGAACAGATTTGGAATAAAAGAAGGATGGGAGAAATGGCTTTTGGACATGGTTGGAATCGCCACTCTTTCTGATATGGTTCCCTTGAAAGGGGAGAACAGGGTCTTCGCGTATTACGGACTTTCTGTTTTGAGAAAATCGCCGAGAAAAGGCTTGATGAGGCTTTTGAATAAACTAAAAGTGAATCAGAAATATCTGACCGAAGAGGATATCGGATTCACTATAGGTCCGCGCATCAACGCCGCTTCGCGCATGGGTGTCCCGATGGACGCGTTCCGCCTGCTGGCCACGCAGGATGACGATGAAGCGGAAAAATTCGCCATTCATCTCGATCATATAAATAATGAGAGAAAGGGAACGGTGGCGGCCCTGGTCAAGGAAGTCAAAAAGCATGTTCATGAAAGGTATGGGGAAAAGCCGGAAAAAGTCATAGTCATAGGCAATCCTTCCTGGAGGCCTTCTCTCTTAGGTCTGGCGGCGAATACATGCGCGGAAGAATACGGAGTGCCCGTCTTTCTCTGGGGGCGCGACGGGGACGACATAATAAAAGGCTCATGCAGGGCAGCCGGCTCGGTGCATCTACTGGATCTGATGCAGAAAACCGTAGATGGGACATTTATGCAGTACGGAGGTCATGCGGAATCAGGCGGATTTTCTGTGACGGCGCAGGCAATTCACAGCCTTGAGAAAAACCTAAGCGAAGTCTTTGAGAAAATCCGCGGAGAAAAAAAAGAAAATATTGAATACGTGGACAGCGAAATCTCTCCTGATGATGTGAATTATGATATATATAGAGTCATAGAAAAGCTGGGTCCGTATGGGACAGGGAATCCCAAACCTCTCTTCATGCTGAGTAATATTGTTCTCGATGACGTTCAGAGATTTGGAAAAGAAAAAAATCATCTGAAGCTGATAATTGCCAAGTCAGACAAAAAAAAGGTTTCTGCTATAGGATTTTTTATGAATCCCGACATGTTTGGAAAGAAGTTGGATAAAGGTCTGAGTGTTTCCCTAGTCGTTACTATGGAGAAGTCTTTATTCGGAGGCAGGCCGGAGCTAAGGTTGAGGATTGTTGACATTATTTAGCTTTGGTATAGTATGTGTAATACATTGTATTACAATCGTCATATAAACAAATGAGAACAATAATTAACATATCTTTGCCAAATTCCTTGGCTAAGGAAGTAAAAAATGAGGTTAAAGAAGGAAATTTCGCGTCCACTAGCGAATTTTTTAGACATTTATTGCGTCTTTGGAATACAGAGAAGATGTACAGGGATTTGCAAATATCTAAAAAGGAATTCAAAAAAGGCAATTTTAAGGTTTTGAAATCCATCAAAGATCTGCGATAATTCACGGATGCAGATTGCGTACTCGGCAAAATTCATCAAACAATATAGAAAAATGTCAGGAGAGATAAAAGGCGTGGCTGAGAAGAAAGAAAATATATTCAGATCAAATCCCTTCGACCCGTCTCTCAAGACACACAAGCTCAACGGCAGGTTTGAGGGTTTTTGGGCATTTTCCATAAATTATAAGTACAGGATAGTTTTTGATTTTGAGGAAAATGGGAAAGATGTTAGATTTCATATTATTGGAACTCATGATATCTATGAATAAGACCGCAATATTTACCGATGGGTCGTCGAGAGGCAATCCCGGGCCGGGAGGATGGGGAACTGTAATTGTGACTAAAGATAAGGTAGTTGAACTCGGGGGAAGGGAAGAAATAACGACAAATAACAAGATGGAGCTGGCTGCAGCCATAGAGGGATTGAAAGCGGCAGATCCATCCAGTTCCATTACCCTGTATTCTGATTCCCAGTATGTCATAAAGGGGATAACGGAATGGATA